>JAIYDW010000103.1 GCA_027487315.1 Verrucomicrobiaceae bacterium
AAGGATGGGAAGTCGGTGAAGAAGTTCAGCACGAGTGGTGGGGCGAGTCACATGGACAACTGGTTGCAATCGATTCGAGAGGGGAAGGCGGTGTCGGCGAATCTCGATGTGGAGCACGGGCATGTGTCGGCGGGGTTGGCGCATCTGGCGAACATCTCGTATCGAGTGGGCAAGATGATGTCACCGGATGAGGTGAAGGAGCGAATGGGCGGGGAGGCGATGATTCAGGAGACGCTGGTTGATTTTGATGGAAACTTGAAGGCGAACGGGATTGATGTGGCGGTGGAGCAGGCGGTGCTGGGGCCTTGGTTGACGGTGAATCCGGAGACGGAGCGGTTTGAAGGGGAGTTTGCGGAGGAGGCGAACGGGTTGCTGGACGAGCGTTACCGGAAGGGGCATGAGTTGCCGGTGATTTGAGGAGGGGGAGCTTTTTCGACTGGATTGCAGGATTGACGGGATGGGGGTGGGTGGGGTGTAGTAGGGGGATGCGATTTGTTTTGATTTTGATGCTTGGGTTGGGTTTGGGGCTGAGTGCGGAGGCGCGGAAGCCGAATGTGGTTTTGTTTTTGGTGGATGATTTGGGGTATTCGGATGTGGGGTGTTTTGGGGCGAAGGGGATCAAGACGCCGAGGCTGGATCAGATGGCGAAGGAGGGGATTCGGTTGACGGATTTTTACGTGGCGCAGGCGGTTTGCAGTGCGTCGCGCGCGGCGTTGATGACAGGGTGTTATGCGAATCGGGTGGGGATGCAGGGAGCGCTGAATCACACGAGCAAGGCGGGGTTGCATCCGGATGAGTTTTTGCTGCCGGAGTTGTTGAAGCGAGAGGGGTATGCGACGGGGATTTATGGGAAGTGGCATCTGGGGACGACGGCGATGTTTCATCCGATGAAGCATGGGTTTGATGATTATTTGGGGCTGCCGTATTCGAATGATAACAGCAAGTATCATCCGTCATTGGCGGCTGAGATGCCGCCGTTGCCGCTGTATGACGGAGAGAAGGTGGCGGAGGTGGATCCGGATCAGAGTCAGTTTACGAAGCGGTTTACGGAGCGGGCGGTGGCGTTCATGGAGCAGCACCGGGAGGAGCCGTTTTTTGTGTATCTGCCGCATGTGATGCCGCATGTGCCGATCTTTGCGAGTGAGGCCTTCAAGGGGAAATCGGAGGCGGGGTTGTATGGGGATGTGGTGGAGGAATTGGACTGGTCGATGGGGGTGATTTTGGACACGATCAAGAGGCTTGGGTTGGACGAGAATACCTTGGTGATGTTCTTCTCGGACAACGGGCCGTTTTTGTCCTATGGCGAGCATTCGGGTCATGCGGTTCCCTTGAGGGAGGGCAAGTTGACGAGTTATGAGGGAGGCGTGCGGGTGCCGTTTATTGCGCGTTGGCCGGGGAAGATTCGGGCGGGGTCGGTGAGTGCTGAGCCGGTGATGGAGATTGATTTGTTGCCGACGATGGCGCGGTTGTTGGGGGCGGAATTGCCGAAGGAGCGGGTGATTGATGGGATGGATGTGAGTGGTGTTTTGATGGGGGAAGAAGGGGCGAAGTCGCCGCATGAGGTGCTGGGGTTTTGGGCGGGGGATGAGTTGCAGGCGGTGCGATCGGGGAAGTGGAAGCTGCACTTTGAGCACTCGTACATCACGGTGCATGGAGAGCCGGGGAAGGGCGGTAAGCCTTCGAATTGGGAGAACATGAAGCCGCAGGCGATCACGCAGAGTGGGATTGCGGGGATTGCGTCGCGACACGGGTATCGAGTGGAGCAGCAGAAGCTGGCGTTGTATGATTTGGAGAGTGATCCGGGTGAGAGTCGCGATGTGGCGGCGGGGTATGCGGAGGTCGTTGATAGGCTGAAGCGGTTGGCGGTGCCTTTGAGAAATGCGTTGGGGGATGCGTTGACGGGGGTGAAGGCGGGGGAGGCGCGGCCTTTGGGGATGGATGAGTGATGGGCTGGCTTGGGTGCGCATGATGGCGGGCCGATGGTGGGTTCAAGCCAAGCGAGTGCCAGGAATTGGATGGTGCGAGTTGGTTCTTGATGCGTTATAGCATGGGTGGTAACACCTCGCATGATTCACGAGCTCAAGCTTCGCAAAATTGGCAACTCAGTCGGCGTCGTGTTTCCCCAAGAGGTGCTCACCGTGCTCAAGGCTCAAGAAGGCGACAGTTTGCAAGTGACTGAGGCTGCGGATGGCAGTATCCGGCTAAAGACTGTTAAGTTGGAGGTGAGCAAGCGGATGAAGATCGGCCAGGACATCATGGAGCGGTATCGCAGCGCCCTTGGTGTACTGGCCAAATGAGCTGGCCTGGTTGGGGGCTAACCTGAACTCCGAAGTTGGAGGCACCTGATGGGCTTGAGCAGCCAAGCCTCTGCGCCTCTCAAGCACCTCGAACTTCGGAATTCGGGTTGTGGCGGTAGAGGAAGAAGTTGGTTGGGGCGTAAGGCATTAGGGTCGATGCAAAGGAAGAAGTTCGGCAAGCGTGGTGGGGAGTTGCTGGCGCGCCGTCGAGCAATGGACGGATTGGTCTGGTGAGAGAGCCGTCTGGATAGGGAGTAGGCTGACTTCAATCATTGATTTGGAGGTGTTTGGTGGGTGTTGAAGGGAAAAGATGAGGTTTAGTGGAAATGGAGATTTTGGGAAAATGTCTGGCATCTTTTCGGCATCTTTTCGTTTATGTTGCCACGGCTATCGAGTTGGGGGCGATGGCGTTCCTGACGTTTGATTGGATCCAGAAAAAGCTCGCGGAAGCCGAAGGGCTTGTCGTGCCCGTCTGACGGGGAGTGGAGCCTCTTTGAATCGCGGCACTCAGGTTGAGTGGTTTAATCTGCCTGCGAAAGTCAACGCGTCGCCGGTGAGGTTGGGACAACCGGGTTAAGCGGGTGCTTTCTGGCGGGAATTGGTGCTGTAAATTGCGGATTGTGAGGGCGTTGAGGAGTTTTTGAGAAAGGGGGGGTATTGGGGTTGCAAGGGGGGATGGGAAAATGTCTGGTATCTTCTTTTGGCTTTCATTAGGTAGGGACGGCAGATTGTCTTGGATCTTTGTGGGGGGAGAAGGCCTAGAATGGCAGGGATTCTTTTCTTGGGAAAGTGAATGGCGCTTGCGAAAAATTGAGTTTCTGGCACGGTCGATTTTGTTTTGCTATTATGGACTCCGCCCTCGTGCCTATGCATATCGTCTCAATCGTGTTGTGTGTGACGCTACTGGTGCTTATTTTAAGGATCGGGGCGCGAATAACAAAGGCACACACAGATTTATCGACTTTAGGGGACGCAAACAGATTAGCTGTTGAGCAGATCCGTGTTGAAATCGGACAGATATTGGCGACAAAATTCGGCGAGAATGCAGTGAGAGTGGAGAAGCTGCTTCAAAATCACGATACGAGACATCAGGCGGACATGTCGAATTTGCAGAAGGCAGTGGAATCACGGATGGGTTATTTGGTCGAGCATATCACGGTGGTTGAGGGCGCGCTGAAAGAGTATTTCAAGACGTTCGGGGAGGCGAGCTGCGAAAATCAAAAAGAGCAATTGCGGATACTGGAGGCGGGGCCACTTGCAGGGCTGAGGGTGAGCGTAGGGGACGTAAATGAAGGAATTAAACAGCTGGGGGAAATGAACCTTAACCTGAAGGGGTTAGTGCTTTCGGGGAATGAGGAGGTAGCTCGGAAACTGGGGGAAGCGATGGAGGTACAGGGAAAGCAAATTCGAGAGGTACTCGACAAAATTGACGAACCCATTGATATTTAATGTGTGATGCCAAACACAACAGATGCCGTTAATGAAAACCGAGTATCGTCATACCTTCGGTATCTTAGGGATGTGACGCGCAAAGTGTTGATTCGAAGTGGAATTAAGAATGTGCTGAAAGGTACGAAGGCGAATCCAACGCTCTATTTTAACTACTCTGAACACAGTGAATTTCATCTAAAGAGTTACCTGAAGCAGGCGCGTATCCGTCTTCAGAGAGATACATCGAAGCAGCTCTTCATGGGCTTTGGGTTGGTTGTTGGGGGGAGTCGGAGCAGTGGAGGCAGTGGCGGGTCGGCTAAGGTTGCCGCTCCCATCTTTTACCTGCCAATACTTTTAGATGGTGAGGCAAGTGTGGATGAGTTGAAGTTGGATTGGGACGCTGTGCAACTAAACTTGGAACTACTTGCCGATTTCGTGGGAAAGGAGAATAACGAGGTTGAGAACGAGGGTAATAGTCATGCGGATGCCTTGTTCGCTGATCCTGTAGGAAGGGATGTGCAGCAATTACTGGCAGAAGCGGACGACGCTTTGGAAAGTAAGTGCAAGGATATGAATTGGAGGGGAAAGCTGCTATCGAACGCTTCCGAGTGTGGGAAATGTCTGGAGTCCTTTTTCCGCACGGAATTGTATCAAAGAATAAATGACATTCGACACAAGATTCATGTGGTAAGCGCCGACGGTGCTGACAAGTTTAACGTGCGATTCGACTACAAGCCTGGAGACCGAAATTTGGAGAGAAAACTAAAGGACCTGTACGGGTCCGGAAAGGTTTATTTTTTCCCGCAAGCGTTCATTTTTTCGTCAACGGTGCCTGCAGAGATTAGTACCTATAGCGCGATTAAAGAGCTCATAAATGAGTGCGAAAGCCATGGCATTCAAAATGAACTGCTTCGCAAGATGGTGGGGGGACTCGTGTCGAATAAGAAAATCGAATTGCGGGTGGGGCTTGAGAAACGAGAGAAAATTGAGGAGGCGATTCGTAAGGTCCCTTTGCCGCTTTCTGCTGAACAAAAAGAGGCTGTTATTCATGCGTGGGAGCAAGAAGTTTCCTATATCGAGGGACCTCCAGGGACAGGGAAGTCACATACAATCACTGCGCTCATGCTTTCTGCACTAATTATGGGCAAAAGTGTCTTGTTGGTGTCTCACAAGCGGGACGCGGTGCGAGTGGTGAGAATGATGGTTCAAAAGTATTTGGGGTCGCACAGGGTGATATATGCGGGTGAAGATCCAGAGGGCCGACGAGAAATGCAGGAGTATTTGACAGGTGTTGCGAACTTAATTGCGAGGCCAGATTACATTGCCCGCCAACGTGCAGTCAAAGATAACGTGACCGCAAACCTAGATAACTTGACATCGAAGTTGCGGATTCTAGATATTCAAGAGTCGCAAATTGCGGGTCACGTTGGAAAGGAACGTGTTTTTGCTGAGGAACACACTGAGTTTGTCAGAAGTAGGGGGCGGCTTACTGGTGATATACCGCTGGGTTATGACTTTTCTGAAACGCGACATATCAAGGATCCTGCCAAGATGGAGCGCCTATTGCAGAAAATGGAGGCTCTTTATTCTGAGGTTTATGTTGAACGGGGATACAAATTGACTCACGCAGAAAAAATCTCTTTGCGCAAAGTGCTTTTGATGTTGCGTGATGACTTCAACATAGACGCCGAACGCCTGAAACAGGAGCATGAAGAACGGTCCGTGCTTCTTGCTCGCAAGACACTGGAACTTGTCACCCAGTGGCAGAGTGCGAACAAGCAGGGAGCAAAGATAGCGCCTGGAGCATTGCGAGTCGCGAGAGAACGTAGCGAGCACATGGCGCATGACCTGCAGAGGTTCCAACAAAAGCATCTTGAGGCAGTTGTAGACGACCACGTGCTGCGGCACAGTAAATATGTCGAGGAAGATCTCAAGCCTCTCGCTAAGCTGTGGTATTGGAGGAACCCTGATCGGATACGAGAGATCATGGATGGTCTTGATTATGAAGGACTAGTGGAGGCGTTTCCCCTCTGGGCGGGTGAGATGCGACATTTGGGTGGCTATCTGCCGTTTGAGGCGGGTATGTTTGACTTGGTCATTGTTGATGAGGCATCGCAGGTGAACATTGCGGAGATTCTGCCCGCGCTCTATCGGGGGAAACAATTTTGTGTGGTCGGAGACAAAAAGCAATTAGGGCTTAATTCAGCAGGATTGTTCAGTGTGAACCGCACTTTCGAGCAGTTGATTTGGAACCGTTACTGTGGACAGGATACATTCGTCGCGGCATTGGAGAAGAAGATGATCCTGAGTAAGGATTCCATTTTGGATTTCATTACAGAAGCAAATGGATTCTCCATGAAATCGACGCTCCTGACCGAGCATTTCCGGTCGATGCCCGCGTTGGCTGCTTTTACAAGCCGAAAATACTACGAGGACAGATTGCGCTTAATGAGAGAGACGCCGCAATATGTGAGACTGCGTTGCTTCTCAGCAATTGCAACGGGTGGGAGGCGGGGGCGGCGTGATGAAGATGGTGTTTTGTTAGGCCAAAAAGTAGTAGAAGAAGAAGTGGCGAAGGTCTTGGAGATTTTGGTGCAACTTATTCGAGAGCGTGCATGGCTAAAATTGGAGCACTTGAAGGAGCATGGCTTCACTGAAGAAAAACCTCCGTCGATTGGGGTTATTTCGTTCACAACGGATCAAAGAAACTACTTGAAAGAACGTATCGAAGACGAGGATTTTTTTGACCAGACAGAGCGTGGAATGCATGAGCTTTTCATCGGGACTCCAGAGGAGTACCAGGGTAGTGAACGCAATATTATAATTCTGACCCTTGCTCATGATGGCGAAGCTGCATACGCGCGAGGGCATTATGAAGATTCGCGCCGGCTGAACGTGGCGACTAGCCGAGCAATCAACTACACGTATTTTGTGTACGGTGGTCTTCCGTCTAATGCGATAGCGTTTAAAGGATACTTGAGGCACTTCGGAGTCGAGATTGCGACTACGCCTGTGGAGCCTGAGGAGCCTGAGGAGTCCGGCACATTAACAATTCGCAACTATCGGTGGGACTTTAATCGCTGCCGTTACAGCGACGCTGCCATTGAATCTGAATTTGAACGGAAAGTAGCAGAATATCTTGAGGAGTATCGTGATGACCGAAGTGGTTATGGGGTGGAACTCTACAATCAAGTGGGTGCAGGGACATCAATTAACAGCTGTGGGCAAAAGCGGCTAGATTTTGTGTTATATTCCAAACAAACGCTGCGCTGCGTTGCCGTGGAGGTAGATGGGAAACATCATTTTGAGCAGAGCTCTGGAAAGCAATACGGCGAGGCGCACCTTGAAAGGGTGGAAATCCTGAAGCGTGCTGGGTGGCAAATTGTTCATATTCCATATTATGAATGGTATCAAGGCGGGTGGCTTTGCAATCAGGCAGATAGTTTGAAATTTCAGCGATCTTGGAAGAGGACAAAGGAACAATTGGATGTTGGGTTAGGCATTCATTAAGAGTTGGCCAGGGCTAGGTGAAACTGGTTACAGCCACAGAATGAGGTCAATGGGGGCAATGTTTGAGGCAGCGGTGGAAAAAGTGGAGGACTCTCCCGCCGGAATCGGACCAGTGCCATGGTAAGCCAGCGCTAGCGGCTGAGTTCGAGCATGCGGAGGAGGGGTTTTTCGGCTCGGGAGCGGAGGTCTTCGGGCATGGTGACTTGGGGGGCCAAGTTTAACAGGGCGTCGTGGAGTTTTTGGAGGGTGTTCATCTTCATGTAGCGGCAGTCGGCGCAGGCGCAGTGGCCGGTGGGGCCGGGGATGAAGCGTTTGTTGGGGACTTCGCGCTCGAGGCGGTGGAGCATGCCGGATTCGGTGACGATGATGAAGGTATTGGACGGGTGGTCGCGGCAGTAGTGGACCATTTTTTCGGTGGAGCAGACTTCGTCGGCGAGCATACGGACGGCGTAGGTGCACTCGGGGTGGGCGACGACGGTGGCGTCGGGGTATTGCTCCTGGATGGCGGCGATGCTGTCGCGGGTGAACTCGACGTGGACGTAACAGGAGCCTTTCCAGAGCTCCATTTGGCGGCCGGTTTGTTCCATGACCCAGGCGCCGAGGTTTTGGTCGGGGACGAAGAGGATGGGGCGGTCCTGGGGGGCGGCGTTGACGATTTTGACGGCGTTGCCGCTGGTGCAGATGCAGTCGCTGAGGGCTTTGACGTGGCCGGAGCAGTTGATGTAGGCGATGACGTAGTAGTTTTTGTCGGCGTTGGCTTTGAGGAAGGCTTCGAGTTGGGGACCGGGGCAGCTTTGTTCGAGGGAGCAGCCGGCGTTGGC
Source organism: Verrucomicrobiaceae bacterium (assembly GCA_027487315.1). Lineage (GTDB taxonomy): Bacteria > Verrucomicrobiota > Verrucomicrobiia > Verrucomicrobiales > Verrucomicrobiaceae > JAGRPD01. Next base: position 8,060 of record JAIYDW010000103.1, read on the forward strand.
GTCCGGGAGGATGACGGTTTTGGTGGGGTTGACGATTTTGGCGGTTTCAGCCATGAAGTGGACGCCGCAGAAGGCGATGACGTCGGCGTTGGTTTCTTTGGCTTTGTAAGCGAGGCCGAGGGAGTCGCCGACGAAATCGGCGATTTCCTGGATGTCGCGGGTTTGGTAGTTGTGGGCGAGGATGACGGCGTTGCGCTCTTTTTTGAGGCGCAGGATTTCGTTTTGGATGGAAGGGGCGGCGGTGGCGGGCATGGGGAGGGGGGGCGCTGACGCGCTGGGGAGTGATCAGTAATCAGTAATCAGTAATCAGTGAGTAGTGAGTAGTCAGTGGTCAGTGGTCAGTGGTCAGTGGGCGAGGACGAGGACGAGGGCGAGGGCGAGGACGAGGACGAGGACGAGGGCGAGGGCGAGGGCGAGGGCGAGGACGAGGGCGAGGACGCGTTAGGGGGCGGGGGGAGTTGGGGTGGGTTTGGGGCGGACGATGTTCATGGCGCCGTTGAGTTCGCCGCCCGGGTCGATGGTGACGGAGCGGGCGGTGACGTCGCCATTGACGGAGCCGTAGAGGCCGATGGTGATTTTGCCGGTGGCGCTGAGGGTGGCGGTGATGCGGGAGTTGATGAACATGTCGCCGGCTTTAACGGGGTCGGTGAATGTGATGTCGGCGCCTTTTTCGATGGTGAGTTTGGCGCACTGGACGGGGCCTTTGATGGTGCCTTCGGTGCGGAAGGTGGCTTCGCCATGGCAGTCGATTTCGGCTTCGATGAGGCCGAGGCAGCGGAGGTCTTTGCACTCGACCTTGGAGGTGATGATCTGGCCGGGTTTGCGGACGATGACGTCACCGCGGGTGCGGATGGGTTCGGTGTGGCGAAGGTTGATGTCGAGGTCTTCGAGGCAGATGAGGGACTGGCACTGGGGGCAGTCGGTGAATTTGGAGGAGCGGCTGACTTTGATTTTGTGGCCGCACTCGAAGCAGTCGATGTCTTTGAAGTATTGATGGCGGTAGGCACTCTGAGATTTCATTTTCTCCAGGGTGCTGTTGGGCGGGGTAGCGGGAACCGAGGGGGCCGGGGGAGCGGAGGGAACGGCGGGTTCCGGGCGCGGTTTGATGAGGGGGAGGTGGGGGTGTTCGGCGGTGGGAGCCGGGGTGGGGGGCTCGGGGAGGGGTGTTTGTTTGGTGGCGGCCTGGAGGAAGGCGCCGAAGCCGGCCTGGGCGGCTTCTTCTGCGGGGATGTGTTCGGGCTCGGGAGGGAGGGCGGCGGAGGGGGTGGGGTCCGGCGATGGGAGTGGCTCAGCGTGGATGAGGGTGAGGAGGGACTCGGGCTGAGCGGGAGGTGGGGTGGGTGCGGTCGCGGGAGGGGTGGCGGCGGCGGCGGGTTTGGGGGTGGGGTTTTCCCAGAGGTCGTTGATGCCGACGGCGCCGCTGCGGGTGACGGAGGAGGCGGTGACCTTCTTTTTTTCGATGGTGAGGTGGACGCCGCAGGCTTTGCAGAAGGTGGAAACGACGAGGCGCGGCTCATACTGAGCCGCGCCACAGGCGGGACAAGCTACTTCAATCTGGTTCTTCGGCGGAGGCGGAAGAATCGAGGGTTTCGTGCCGAAGAGACCTCGAAGCACTTAACGAAGTAGGGAAAGGTTTACTGACCGGCGGGTTTTGGGGCCGAGGCACCAGCGGACTTGGCCGAATCGGCCTTGCGACCGACGGAGGAGCGACCGTCGAAGGTGGCGCCTTCCTCGATGGAGAGGGTGCCAGCGGCGATGTCGCCGATCAAGATGGCGTTGCTTTTGAGTTCGCAGCGTTCCTGGACGATGATATTGCCTTCGACCTTGCCGAAGATGACGACGGTGCGGGTTTTGATTTCGCCCTTGATGTTGGCGTTTTCGCCGACGGTGAGCGCGCCGTCGGAGTGGACTTCGCCTTCGATGCGTCCGTCGATGATGAGGTCGTGGGAGAACTTGATGGAGCCTTTGATTTCGACGTCGTTGGAAAGTACGTTTTTAGTGGATGTCATGGGGGAGGAGGAGGCGCGTTGGGGTTGCTGTGCAGGGGGGGTAGGGGTAGACAGGGAAGGGGCGCTTGGGGCCTGTGGTGGCCGCGAAGCAACGTCTTTTGAGCCCTCGTTGGGTTGACCGATGATTTGCCTTAACATGGGACTGCTATATAGCGATCAAAAGAAAGGGCTGTCAATGTCAGGGTAGAAAAACTTCCGACCTTTGTGCGAGCGGGGATTTGGGGGGACGGGATTGGGGAAGAGGGCATTCTGGCGAATGCTTTTATTTTGGTGGGATTTGGTCGGCGAGTTCTTCGGCGGGGTAGGTCCAGATTTCGGAGAGGGTGGGGTGGTAGTGGGGGATGCGGGCGAGGGTGGCGGCGGTGGAGCGGAAGTGCATGGCAACGACGACTTCGTGGATGAGTTCGGTGGCTTCCGGGCCGACGCAGAGGGCGCCGAGGATTTCGCCGGTTTCGGCGTGGGCGAGCATTTTGACGAAGCCGTGGGTTTCGCCCATGGTCATGGATTTGCCGTGGTCGTCGAAGGGGTAGGAGGCGGAGAGGAAGGGGATTTTTTGGGCGAGGAGTTCGGACTCGGAGGCGCCGACGGCGGCGACTTGGGGGTGGGAGAAGACGCCGAAGAGGCGGAGGCGGTAATGGATGTGTTCGAGGGGCTGGGTGGAGTGGGTGAGGAGGCGATGGGCGTTGCGGGCGGCGATTTCTCCCTGCTCGATGGCGAGGTGGACGACGTCGAGGGGGCTGGCGACGTCGCCGGCGGCGAAGATGTGGGGCTGGGTGGACTGTTGGGTGGGCTGGACGACGATTTTTTGATGGGAGAGGGAGACGCGGGCGGCGGCGAGGTTGAGGGAGCCGGTGTTGGGATGGCGGCCAAGGGCGACGAGGATTTGGTGGGCGGAGAGGTGGTGGTCGCCGGTGCCGTCGGTGAAGTGGATTTGTTTGAGGCCGTCCGGGGTGGTGTGGATGCGATGGATTTGGGTGCCGCAGTGGGTGGTGATGCCGCGCTGGGCGTAGGCGGTGCGGAGGACGTTGCTGGCTTCGGGGTCGAGTCCAGTGAGGAGCTGGTGGTTGCGCTGGATGAGGGTGGTGCGGGTGCCCATGGCATCGAGGTAATGGGCGAGTTCGAGGGCGATGGCGCCGCCGCCGAGGACGATGCAGGAGGCGGGGAGGGAATCGGCGTCGAGGATGTCGTCGCTGGTCCAGTAGCCGGTTTCGGCGAGGCCGGGGATGGGGGGGATGCTGGCGATGGAGCCGGTGGCGACGCAGAAGGAGCGAGCGGTGAGGGAGAAGGCGGGTGAGGCGTCGATGGGGGTGACGGAGAGGGTGTGGGCGTCGAGGAAGTTGGCGGTGGCGCGATGGAGGGTGAACCGGCCGTCTTCGAGTTGGCCCTGGCGGTAGCTGGCGAAGTCGGCGATGAGGGTGCGTTTGCGGTCGCGGATGGTGGGGATGCTGGGCGGGCCGGGGTGGGCGGAGAGGCCGAATTCGGAAGCGCGGCGGAGGGTGATGGCGCGGTTGGCGGATTCGATGAGGGTTTTGCTGGGCATGCAGCCGCGGAGGATGCAGAGGCCGCCGAGTTCGGGGGCGCCGTCGATGACGGCGGTGGTGAGGCCGAGGGAGGCGGCGGTGCGTGCGGCGGCGTAACCGGCGCTGCCGCCACCGATGACGATGAAGTCAAAATCGAACGAGGCCGGAGGGGGCATCATGATTTTTTTGGGGCGAGGGTTTGGTAGAGCGAGAGGGTGCGTTTGGCGATGGAGGTCCAGCTGAAGTGGTCGACGGCGCGCTGGCGTCCGGCGATGGCCATGGACTGGCGCATTTCGGGGTGGGCCATGAGGAGGTTGATGGACTCGGCGAGGTCTTTGGCGAATTGTTCGGGGTCGAGGGCTTCGAAGGGGCTTTCGGCTTGTTGCTGGACGTTGACGAGGAAGCCGGTGACGTTGTTGATGACGACCTCTTTGATGCCACCGACGGCGCTGGCGACGACGGCGGTTTCGCAGGCCATGGCTTCGAGGTTGATGATGCCGAAGGGTTCGTAGATGGACGGGCAGCAGAAGACGTCGGCGTGAGAGTAGAGGGCGATTTTTTCCTCGGTGGAGACCATTTTATCGATCCAGACGATACCGGGTCGGACAGCTTGAGCGGCGGCGACGGCGGCGTGCATTTCGGCGGCGATTTCGGGGGTGTCGGGGGCGCCGGCGCAGAGGACGATCTGGAAGCCGGGGTTGAGGTGCTGGATGGCGCGGACGAGGTGGACGATGCCTTTTTGACGGGTGATGCGACCGACGAAGAGGACATAGGGTTGAGAGGGATCGACGCCGTTTTTTTCGAGAAGGTCGGGGCGGTCGACCTTGTGGTATTCGTCGGGGTCGATGCCGTTGTGGATGACGTGGACGCGGTGGGGGTTGACGTTGAAGAGGCGGAGGATGTCGGCCTTGGTTTCTTCCGAGACGGCGATGACGGCGTCTGACATTTCGATGGCGGTGCGTTCGAGCCAGACGGTGAAGTCGTAGCCGCCGCCGAGTTGCTCGCGCTTCCAGGGGCGGAGGGGTTCGAGCGAGTGGACGGTGAGGACCATGGGGATGCCGTAGTTTAGCTTGGCGAGGATGCCGCCGAAGTGGGAGTACCATGTGTGGAGGTGGACGAGGTCGGCGTCGATGGTGCGGGTGTTGAAGTCGAGGCAGCGCTGGACGGCACCGAAGGCGGACTGGAGCATTTTGGGCGCGGTCCAATCGGTGGCGTCGAGGGAGACGCCGGTGGCGGTGAGGTTGGGTTGATGGAGGTCCTGGTCACCGAAGCAACGGACTTCGATGTCGATGAGCTTGGAGAGTTCGCGGGTGAGGTAGTCGACGTGGACGCCGGCGCCGCCGTAGATGTTGGGGGGGAATTCGTTGGTGAGGAAGAGGGCCTTCATGTGGTGCTCCTGTAACGTGGGGTTTGGGGGGTGCAAGTGAAAGGAGGGGAGGGGGATTGCGGAATGCGGATTGCGGATTGCGGATTTTCGGGGCGGAGTTGATTTGGGGACGAGGACGGGGAGTTAGGGGAGGGAGAGGGATTGGATGTGGGCGACTAGGGACCAGATGGTTTCTGGGGGGAGGAGGGTGTGGTAGGCGGTCATGGGGGTGCCGTCGAGGCCGAGGGCGATGGTGCGGTAGAGGTCCTGGGGGCGGGGGCCGCTTTTGCGGTGGGGTTTTGTGAAGTCGGCGGGTTTGACGGGGTGCTGCCAGAGGTCGATGAGGGAGGCGGCAGCGGGGCCGTCGCCTTTGCCGGAGGTGCCGTGGCAGGTGGCGCACATGGCTTGGAAGAGCGGGGCGGCCTGGGTGGCGTGGGTTTGGAGTGAGGCGGGGTCTTGGAACCAGTCGGGGAGGTCGGGGAGGGGGAAGGGGAGGTGGTAGTTTGCGGGGTCTTTCCAGCGGGGCGAGAAGGTGCGGATGTAGGTGAGGATGGATTTCAGGTCGTGGTCACTGAGTTGGGTGAAGGCGGGCATCATGGTACCGGAGATGCCGGTGCGGAGGGTGCGTTCGAGGTCGGCTGCGGTGGGGAGGAATCCGGGAGGGGTGGTGCGGAATTTGAAGGTGCCGGAGCGGAAGTTGCGGGGTTGGTCGGGGACACCTTTGGCCCATTCGCCATCGCCGCGGCCGGTGCGACCGTGGCAGGGGGAGCATTGTTGTTCGAAGACGGAGCGACCCTGGAGGTAGAGGCTGATGTCGGGGATGGTTGGGCCTTCTTGGGCGGAGAGGAGGGAGGTGAGGAGAACGAGGAGGAGGGCGGCGCGCATGGGGGGCGGGGAATTTAGCGCGTGGATTGGACTGGGAGAGGGGAAAAGATGGGCGGATTTTGTGGTGGTGTGGAGGCTTGACGGGGAGGGGTGGGGGTGGCTGAATGGGGTGGGTTATGGCTGAGGAGCATTCTGGACTTCGAATCGATAAATGGCTGCATCATACCCGGGTGTTTAAGACCCGGTCGGTGGCGGTGCAGGCTTGTGCGAAGGGGAATGTGAAGGTGGGGCGGCAGGTGGTGAAGGCGGCGCGGTTGGTGCGTGTGGGTGAGGTGATGGAGGTGGAGAAGGAGGGGTTGGTGCTGGAGTTGAAGGTGAAGGGGTTGCCGGAGCGACGGGTGGGAGCGCCGCTAGTGGGGGATTTTTTGGAGGATTTGACGCCTGCGGAGCGGCGGGAGAAGGCGGCGGCGGTGAGACGGGAGGAGGCGCTGGTGAGGCCGAGGGCGCATGAGATGGTGGCGAAACCGAACAAGCAGCAGATGCGGGAGATTCGGGCGTGGCTGGGCGAGCAGTAAGAGTCGACCCAATCAGAGCGGATAGGGAAGGTTTTGGTTTTGGGGGTTGCTGAGGTGAGGAGTTGAGGGATGGTGAGGGGATGAAACGGCTTTCTCTTTTGACTCTGATGGTTGGCGCGCAACTGGGCGGCGATGTGGTGATGGGAGCGGACTGGGGGATTTATCGAGGGAGCAATCACGATGGGATTTCGAAGGAGACAGGATGGTCAGCGGAGTTTGACGGGGATGGGCCGAAGGTGCTTTGGGAAGCAGAGGTGGGGATTGGGTTTGCGTCGTTCACGGTGGTGGAGGGGAAGGTTTATACGACAGGCCATGCGGAGGATCAGGACACGGTTTTTTGTTTTGGGGCAGCGGACGGGAAGTTGATATGGAAGTACTCGTATGCGGCGGATTTGGGAGACAAGTATTATGAGGGGGGGACGAGTGCGACGCCGACGGTGAGCGGGGGGAAGGTGTATCATTTGAGCCGCTGGGGGGATGTGTTTTGTTTTGAGGCGGCGACGGGAAAGGTGGTGTGGAGCAAGAATGTGCAGAAGGAGACGGAGGCGAAGATTCCGGACTGGGGTTTTGCGGGGTCGCCTTATGTGGCTGGGGACTTGGTGATTTTGAATGTGGGGCAATCGGGGATGGCTTTGAAGAAGGGGGACGGGAAAACCGTGTGGTCGAGCGGGAAGGAATCGGCGGCTGGGTACTCGACGGCTTATCCTTTGGCGGGTGACAAAGGGATCGTGGTGCTGGCGGCTGAGGATGCTTACAATGCGGTGGAGGTGGCGACGGGGAAGGTGGTGTGGTCGCTGCCGTGGAAGACGCGATATGGGGTGAATGCGGCGTCGCCGATTCAGAGTGGGGACAAGCTGTTTATCTCATCGGGATACAACCGGGGATGCGGGTTGTTTCAACTGGGGGAAGGGACGCCGACGGCGATCTGGGAGAACAAGAATCTGAGGAATCAGTTCAACAGCAGTGTGCTCATCGATGGGCATGTGTATGGAATCGATGATGACGAGAACAAGAAGGCGTCGCTGCGGTGTGTGGCGTTGGCGACGGGGGAGGTGAAGTGGACGGAGAAGGGCATCGGGTTTGGTGCGCTGATGGCAGCGGACGGGAAGTTGATTGTGCAAACGGACAAGGGGGAGTTGGTGGTGGCGAAGGCGACTGAGGAGGCGTTTGAGGAGATCTCGAGGGCGCAGGTGTTGAGTGGTCGGTGCTGGACGACGCCGGTGCTGGTGGACGGTCGGTTGTATGTGCGCAATGCGGAGGGCGCGGTGAAGTGTTTGAATCTGAAAAAGAAAGGATGATGTCGATGAAAGTGCGATTGTTTGTGAAGCCGGGGTGTCCGTGGTGTGATGAAGCGACGGATTGGCTGGACCGGAAAGGGGTTCGGTATGAGATGCTGGATGTGATTCGCAATGCGGAAGCGCGGGCGGAGATGCATCGGTTGACGGGGCAGGGGAAGGCGCCGTGCATTGAGGTGGATGGGAAGGTCTTGGCGGACTTTGGGGCGGATGAGTTGGCGGCTTGGTGGAAGTGGTGACGGGGGAGAGCGGGCGGTGGTTTTTTGGGACAGGATTTACAAGATTAATTGGGATTAACAGGATGGGGAAGAGGTGTTGTTTTGGAGGTGGATGGGAGTGGCAGTTTGGAGGGTGTTTTTTTGGGGTGGAAATTTTTTTGGAAAATTGGGGTGGGATGTCGATTGGGGGGATTTCGGCACGACAACTGATTGAACAGCGATGTTTCGCTGGGCAGTGAACCTCTCAAATTGAATCAAAAAATCTTATGGAATACATGCTTATCTTCACAGAGTCGGCGGCGGATTTTGCCAAACGAAATGATCCGAACGAGGCGCCGGCGTATTGGGGCGCGTGGTCGGCGTATGCGGGTGCGGTTGCGCAATCGGGCATCATGGTGAGCGGGGCGGGTCTGCAACCGCCGGAGACGGCGACGACGGTGCGGATTCGGGATGGCAAGCGGACGCTGCACGATGGGCCGTATGCGGAGGCGAAGGAGATGCTGGCTGGTTTTTTTGTGATTGAGGTGCCGGATTTGGATACGGCTCTGGAATGGGCGGCGCGGAGTCCGGCATCGAGCTATAGTTCGACCGAAGTGCGGCCTGTGATGCCTACTCCTTCGAAGTCTTAATCTTGATCTGATCGTCGTCAGTGAAAGCCTCTGCTTCGGAGACGTTGGATGCCACGGTTCGTCGATCGTATGCGACCCTGCTTGGTTATCTGGCGTCCCGGGCAGGGGGTGATCTGGCGGGAGCGGAGGATGCGTTGAGCGAGGCCTTGCTGGCCGCAGTGAAGCAGTGGCCGGAGCAGGGTGTTCCGGAACGACCTGAGGCGTGGCTGCTGTCGGTGGCGCGTCGTCGTTTGATTGATGATCAGAGGAAAAGTCAGGTGCGCGAGCGGTTTTCGGAGTCGATTCAACAGGCGCTCGAAAGTGCGGATGAATTGGCGGGAAGCGGTGAAGGGTTTCCTGACGAGCGGTTGAAATTGCTGTTTGTGTGCACGCATCCTGCCATCGATGAGGCGATGCGGACGCCGCTGATGTTGCAGACGGTCCTGGGGCTTGATGCGACATTGATCGCGTCGGCTTTTCTGGTTTCACCGGTGGCGATTGCTCAGCGACTGGTGCGAGTGAAGGCCAAGATCAAGGCGGCGGGGATACCGTTTGAGGTGCCGGAACGAGAGCAGTGGGACGAGCGATTCAGTTTTGTGCTGGATGCGATTTATGCGGCGTTTTCGTGTGGTTGGCAGTCGTCGTTTGAGAGTCAAACGAGAGGCGAGATGGCGGTTGAGGCCATCCGACTGGGTGATTTGGCGGTGGCGCTGGTGCCTGGGGAGCCTGAGGCCTTGGGATTGCTTTCGCTGATGCTGCACTGTCATGCCCGGAGGCCTGCGAGGGTGGATGCGACAGGCGGCTATGTGCCATTGGACGAGCAGGTGATTGCTTTGTGGGATCACTCGATGATTGATCGGGCTGAGAGGGTCTTGAAGACGGCGGGAGAGATGGGCCGACCGGGGCGGTTTCAGATCGAGGCGGCGATTCAATCGGTGCATGCGCAGCGGCGGGTGACGGGGCGTGTTGAGTGGCTGGTGATTGCCCAGCTCTATGAAAGTCTTTTGACCTTCACGGGGGCGCTGGGGGCGAGGATCGGGCATGCGATTGCGGTGGGGCATGCGTATGGGGCTGAGCAGGGTTGGGCCTTGCTGGATGCCTTGCCGATGGATCGGTTGGAGGAGCATCAGCCATATTGGGCGGCTAGAGGTCATTTGCTGAAGCAAACGGGACGAGTCGAAGCGGCGAGGGAGGCTTATGATCGGGCGATCGGGCTTTGCGATGATGCGGCAGTCCGGGGGTATCTGATGGGGAGAAGGAATGCTGAATGAAAAGTGGGGAGGGGAGCGAGGGTGAATGAACGTTTTTGTTGGACGAAGCGTCTATTTGGGAGTGATTGAATGACGATGAATGCGTTTCTTTTGTTTCGAAGGGTTGGGGTTGCTGGATTGAGCTTGCTGGCCGCGATGTTTTTGAGTCAGTGTGCTTCGACGGTGGAGCGGCGGATTGAGAAGAATCCGGCGATTTTCGCGAGTCTTTCGCCAGCGGATCAGGAGTTGGTGAAGCAGCGGAAGTTGCGGGAGGGGATGGCGAAGGATGCGGTGTTTTTGGCGGTGGGGCGGCCGGATCGGGTTTCGATGGGGAGAAAGGCGGGGAAGGATTTTGAGCGATGGTCCTACGAGGGGACGCATACGGTGACGACGCAGACGTTTGGGATGGGGTTCGGGGGATGGGGCGGCTGGGGATTTGGGGGAGGTGCCTGCGGGCCGTTTTTTGATCCCTTTTTGATGGGCGGGCCGATGGTGACGTATGTGCCGTATGAGGCGGCGTCGGTGGATTTTGTGAATGGGAAGGTGGTGGGATGGGAGACATCGCCGGGGCGGTGATTCGATTGCGGATTGCGGAATGCGGATTGCGGAATGCGGATTGACGAGGCCCTCCGGCCTCGCCCTGCGGGCAGCCTGTGGCTGTCTGACTCGCTCCGCTCAGCTGCGGGTTGCGGATTTTGGAATGCGGAATCGGGGAGCTGGTGCTTGACGGGGGTGGGGGGATGGGGGTGATATGTTGGGATGAGTGAAATGGTGACGGCATTGGCGGCGGTTCTTTATGAGGCGGGGAAACCGCTGGTGATTGAAGAGGTGGAGGTGGCGGCGCCGCAGGCGGGGGAGGTGCGGGTGCGGATGAAGGCGGCGGGGATTTGTCACAGCGATCTGCACGTGATGAAGGGGGATTTGCCGATGCCGTGCCCGATCATTCCGGGGCATGAGGGGGCGGGGATTGTGGAAAGTGTGGGGGAGGGTGTGACGAGTGTGCAGGTGGGGGATGCGGTGATTCCGATCTGGCGGGCGTCGTGCGGGCGGTGCGTGTATTGTCTGAATGGCAAGCCAGCGCTTTGTGATATGGGGACGGCGATGCGGTTTACGGGGTTGATGCCGGATGGGGGGACGCGGTTTCGGACGCGGCGTGGGGAGGCGGTGAAGCACTATGCTGGGGTATCGACCTTTGCGAGTCTGTCGACGATGCCGGAGGCGGCGGTGGTGAAATTGGAGGGCGGGTTTCCTTTGTGGAAGGCGGCGCTGATTGGGTGCGGAGTGATCACGGGGATCGGGGCGGTGCTGGAGGCGGCGAAGGCGCGGGCGGGGGATGTGGTGGCGGTGTTTGGGTGCGGGGGAATCGGACTGAATGCGATTCAGGGGGCGAAGATGGCTGCAGCGGGTCGGATCATTGGGGTGGATGTGGAGGCGGGGAAGGAGGCGAAGGCGCGGGAGTTGGGCGCGACGGATTTTGTGGATTCGTCGAAGGTGGATCCGGTGGCGGCGATTAAGTCGCTGACGGGAGGCATGGGGGCGGAGGTGGCGATTGAGGCGATTGGAGATCCCGTGGCGATGGAGCAGGCGTTTGATTGTTTGCGCAAAGGCGGGACGTGCGTGGTGGCGGGGATCACGGGGCAGTCAGCGCGGGCGCGGATCAATACGAATCAGTTGGTGTATGCGGAGAAGACACTGAAGGGGACGCTTTATGGAAGCATGAAGCCGAGGGTGGATTTGCCGAGGTTGGTGGCGCTGCATGAGCAGGGGGCGTTCAAGCTGGAGGAGTTGCTGACGCGGACGTATCGGCTGGAGGAGATCAATGAGGCTTATGAGGACTTGCAGGCGGGGCGGTTGGCACGGGGGTTGGTGGTTTGGGAGTGAGGGGGGGAGGGCAGGTTGTGAGCGCTTGAGAGTGTGACCACGCGTATCCTTCACCCTGAGCAGACTGAAGTGTGAACGTAGAGTGTATGCACCGGCGGTAGCGAGCCCGAACTCAACAAGGGACGTTATTGCCGGTTGCCACGAGCGTCTTCGCTTTGGTTTTCTGGGTTGAGTGCGTCACATAGATGAGACAAGCCTTCCCTCTTCAGTCGCGTGAGAATTACTGGATCAGTTCCACAATATCGAATGGCCTGCACGCAAGAGCCTGCCATCGCTTCGTAGACAGTCTCGAATTCAGCCTCCGTCTGCGGTTGCTTAAACACGTGGCAATACATGTCGCTGGGATTGGGAGCGCGCTTCATCCTGATGCACTTGGGTGCGAGTTCTGGAGGAAAGTCACAAATGATACACTGATTCTTGACGACGTAAAAGGGACCAGGCACGGCATCGGCCTCTCGGTCGTATAATGGTGCAACCAGTTTGTCCATTTGCAGATCGCGTCCAACGGTGTGATTTTGTTTTTAGCTGACGTTATAGGCCATGCGGCTCCAGAGCAAGCGCCGAAAATTGATCAGACGGCTTCCTCGGCGTCGCATGTGCCGACTTGTTCTGCATATATATTATTTAGTCGGGGGGGATGGCGTCTCTCTCCGAAAACTCATTGAGATAGCCAATCATCAAATCTGTGTAGCATTCGCGCCAATCTTTGTTCTTTCTCCAGCTGCTCGGATACTTAATTAGATGCTGCATCTCATGGAATTCCGCTCCAGTGAACCACTCCCAGTTGTCACCTATTGTTTGTTCGAGTTGTTTAGCGGTATCCTCCCAAGTCGCTATATCTTCTTTCGATTCGAAGGGAAGGACTAGGAGCATTGAGAGCAATTCACTCGCGGGCTTGAGCTCGGGTCTCATTTCTTTGCAGAACGGTGTTATCAGTGCACTCCAATATCGCTGGGAGCGATGTTTTGACTTCTTGGAAAGGAATAATGATGCGGCTGGGGGCCTGGATTGACAAAGCTTTTTTGGGGGTCGGTTTGGCTCTTGAAATGATTGGGTTCTATGGGAAGTGCGGCTGCGCCGGTGGGATCGGGGGAGTGCAAGCAAGATGCTTGCACCACCTTGGGAGGTGCGACCTAGCCGGTCGCTCCACGGGGGCTTCAGTAGTGGATGGCGGTGATGGCGTCTAGGTCGAAGCCGGAGCTGGAGGTGCCGGTGGTGGCACCCAGGCTGGTGGGGTGCTGGACGGGGTGACCGCCGAAGTCGTCGCGGAGGACGTTGTGGCCGGTGGATTGGATTTTGATGTATCGGACCCAAGTGAGGCCGGGGATTTTGAGTGCGCTCAGGTCGAAGGAGTCGCCGCCGCTTTGTTGGGGGTCGGTGGGGTTGCTGCCGGTGGTGGCGTTGCGTCCGGCGAAGCCGCGATTGTAGTAGAAGGGGTCGGTGGTGGGATTGGTGGAGGAGGTGGTGGCGGGGGGGACGATGTCGATGGGGAAGCGATACCATTGGTCTTCGAAGAGGGCGACGGAGACGATGGCGGGTTCCATGAAGCGCTGGTTGGGATCGCCATTGATGAAGAAGACGTTTTCGAAGACGGTGAAATCTTCGCCGGGGCCGTTCTCGATGAGGTTGTCCTCGAAGGCGAGGGTGATGGAGCCACCGAAGGGGTCGGGGTTGGCTCCTGGGGTGCCGATGCGGGCGTGGAGGGAGAGGACGTGGTCGGGGTTGGAAGCGGGAGCGAAGGTGCCGGTGCCGTCGGGGGGGCCGGTGACATTGCCAGGGACGAAGCCGGACCCGTGACCGCCGTTGGACAGGGGGCGGAAGATTTTGACAGCGTCGGCATGAGGGTCGGCGAGTTGGCCGGGTCTGCCTCGGGCGGTGGTGAAGGGTCGGAGAGTTGCGGTGGTGGTGGCAATGGGGATGGGTGGACCGCTGGGAGGGTGGGCGTGGAGGGTGTAGAAGTAGGTGGCGGTGGTGGCGAGGCCGTGGTCGACGAAGTTGGTGCCGCTGCCCTGGTATACGACTTGGGGGTTGGCGCCGTCGGGGGTGAGGGTGCGGGTGACGGTGTAGGCGCGGGCGGGGGAACCGATGAGAGCGGCGATTTCTCGTGGGTGCCAAGCGAGGCCGGCTTTTTCGCGGCTTGGGAGGACGATGAGGCTGCGGCGGATAGGGAGGGTGAAGGTTTTGCGGGAGGTGATTCCGGTGGCGTCTTGAGCTTCGAGAGTGAAGCGGTGGGTGCTGTCGATGAGGGAGGCTTGGCCGGAGAGGATGCCTTCGGGCGAGAGGGTCCAGGGGGTAGATTGGGGGTCGAGAGGAAGGTTGCCTTCGGTGAGGGACCATAGGAAGGGAGCGGTGCCGCCTTCGGTGGTGAAGGTGATCTGATAGGGGGCACCGGGGGCAGCGGGGAGGAGATTGTTAGGAGTGGTGATTTCGAAGGGGGCTTCGATGCGGAAGGGCAGGGTGGCGGTGGTCTCCTGGCTGACGGCATCGGTGACACGGAGGGTGATTTCTTGATCGAAGCCGGTGGTGGCGGTGAGGCCGGAGAGGAGACCTGAGGTGGGGTCGAGGGTGAAGCCTTCGGGGAGGGTGGTCTCGGTGGACCAGGTGTAGGGTGGGGTGCCACCGGAGGCAGTGAGGGTGGTTTCGTAGGGGGTGCCGATGGTGCCGAGTGGAAGTTCGGTGGTGGTGAGGGTGAGGGGATCGGTTTGGCTGATGCGGAGGGTGTAGAGAGCGGAGTCTTCGGCACCGGTGGCGTCGGTGACGTGGATGGCGAGGGGGAGGGAGGTGGGTTCGGGGTGTTGGCCGGTGAGGACGCCGGTGGAAGGATTGATGGAGAAGCCCTCGACACCGAGGACCATGCGCCAGCGGTAGGGCGGAGTGCCGCCGATGGCTTCGAAGGGGTAAGTTAGGTTTTGGTTAGGTGGAGTGATGGGAGGGGTGGGCGAGGTGATGTAGAGGGGGACTTTGGTGGTGTCGGTTTTTTCAGGATCGGCGTTGGCGGCGTTGGAGCCGGGAGAGAAGACGGGGAACCAGACGCCAGCGCGGCGGACGGCGCGGTGGATGCCCTGGCCGCCCTGGCCTTCGAGGGAGAGAAGGTCGAAGGGGAGTTGGGTGGAGTCGAGGGAGGGGAGAGTGGGGAGGGCGGTGATGGAGGGAGCGTCGGGGTCCTTGGGGAGTTCCGCAATGCCAAGGGGGGTGAAGGGAGAGCGGGTGGAGTCGGCCTGAGGGTTCAGGCCGATCCAGTCGGCGAGCGATTTGAGCCAGGGGGCACCGCCTGGGCGGGCGGAGTCGAAGCCGATGAAGAGAGCGGCGAAGCCAAGGGCCGCCAGCACCGTGACGAGCACGGTGTGGCGGGGGGCTTGACGGACGGACATGGAGCAGGGCCTGAGGCAGGCGTGGTTATGGGTTTAGGGTGCTCTGGGGTCAAGTGTGAGTAGGCCGGTGAGGCTGGTTCCTCGGGTGGTGGTGGGGAGGGTGAAGTGGCCGATGCCGGTGGAGGCGAAGGGGGCGGCGAGGTTGCCGGTGGGGATGAGGAGGGCGCTGAATGTGGCGGTGCGTTTGTCAGGGCCGTTTTCCAGAGGGAAGGAGCCACTGATGAGGCCGGTTCTGTTGTTGATCGACAAGCGCGAAGGAGATTCGATGCCAACGGTATTGGCATTGAAGATGGATACGTTGGCGTTTCGAGGGTTTGAGCCGAAGGCAGCGACGCCTCCGTCGCGAAGTGCGAGGATGGCGTTGCTGTTCTGAGATGGGAGAACATCCATAGGAAGTGAGGCTCCTGCGGCTGGACGGTAGCGGCCGCCTTTGACGAGGGTGAGGGTGATAGGGGTGTTCCAGCCGGTGCGGTAGAGAGCGCCCGAGGTTTGAGAGGGTTTGCTCCAGGTTAGGTTGCCGGAGATGGCTTGAGTTAGGTTGTTGGCGATGTTGAGGATGCCGCAGAAGGTGCCGGGAGCTTTGTAGAGGGATTGGTAGATGAGGAGTTCGCCATTTTTTCCGAGGGCGGAACTGGAGGTGAAGGCCGTGCCATCGGCGGTGCGGCCGGCGATTTTGGTTAGGCCACGAGCCGGGATGTTGAGGGAGCCGTGGCTGGCGCCTTGGGGGCGATCCACGGGAGGGGTGGGGCTGGAGGCGGCGAAATTGCAGACGCCGACGCGGTCGGTTTGGGGGCGGTTGGGCCAGCCAGTGAGGGCGGCGCTGAGAGTGCTGCCGAGAGGGGAATTGCCGATGATGGCACCGGTGTTGGAGTCGATGGTGAACAGGATGGCATTTCCTAACACGCTGATGGTGGCGGAGGGGTTAGCGCCGGTGGTGGTGAGGAAGCCTCGGGAGGTGGTTCTTGTTGTGCCGACGGTGACGGTGGCGGTGTAGGCGCCGGTTGAAGTCGTTACGAGATCGAGACGGCCACCGAGGCCATTGGTGGTGGAGCCTGAGCGGTCGAAGAAGCCGGTGAAAGCGCCGATGGCAGCAAGCGGGAAGGGTTGGATGCTGATGATGTAGGCGGTTGAAGTGGATCTGCCGAACTGGTTGGTGGCGGTGATGAGGACGCGGTCGAAGTCGCCAGCGGTGGTGGGGGTGCCGGAGATGAGGCCGGTGGTGCGATTGATGGTGAGGCCGGGAGGAAGGCCTGTGGCGGTCCAGGTGGCTGGGAAGGTGGTGTTTAGGATTTGAACTTGATGGCCGGCAGGAGAGCCGACCCGGAAGTTAGTGGGGAAGCTTTGGTCTCGGACCAAGAGAGGTGCGACATCGTTGTCGATGATGGTGAGGGTGAAGGTGTCTGTATTGAGACGTCCGAGTCCGGCATCATCATGAGGGGTGGGGCGACCGAGAGAGAGGATGAGGGTTTCGTTGGGCTCTTTGGTGACAGTGTCGTCAACGATGGGGATGGTGATGGAAGCGGTGGTGGTGTTGGCAGCGAAAACCACGTTGGGGAGTGGTGTGGTGTAATCCACGTTGGGGGTGGCGGTGCTTTCGCTGGAGATGGAGAAGGGTACGGTGATCTCGTTCGGTGAAGGAGAAGACAGGGTTAGGTTGATGGTGGCTGTCGCAGATCCTTCGATGGTGGTGGATCGGGCGGAGGCGAACTCGATGGACCGGCTCTTGACATCAGCGGTGGCGGAGTGGCCGAGGACGAGGTCGGAGTTCTCGGCGAAGAAGCTGTCGTTGGCGAGGAAGCTGATGCGGCCGATGCTGGATTCGGTGAAGGATTTGACTTGGTAATTGGGCAAGCCGGAGTAGTTCGTTGGGGGCGTAACGATGGGTGCTACGCGCCGAAGAATGCCAAGGGTTGGGTCCCAAAGCTGGATGTATGGAATCTGATAGCCACCAATCCAGACGCGGTTTTGACCGTCCACGGCGAGGCTGCCGGAAGCTGCAGCTTGGAAGACGGTGGCAGCGCTTGAAAGCGGGATGGGAGCGGCGTTGCCGCTGATGACAGCGGCGATGGCCGAGTCGATTTGGTCGACCGTGAAGCGGATGACCAAGTTGTCTCCGGGGATAGGGAGGAAATCGGAACCCAAGTTGGTGAGGGCGGTGAGCACATCGCCATTGGGAGCGACGGCGAGACCGCCGCTATTGGTGCTCAGGGCTGAAGTGATCCAGCCGAGGTAGGTGCCGTCACTGGAGATAAAGTAGAGGTTGTTTTGACCATCGGCATTGAGGCCTGAGAAGATCCAGCCACGCCGACCCGAGGTCGGGTGCTGCCACCAGACACCCGAGTAGGCGCTAGGGTTTGGAGACGTGACGGATTCGGCGATATTGGTCAGGGGGGAAGAAGGATCGAATGGGAAAAGTCCTTTATTGGTGGCGAAGCCACCGCCGCCGATGAGGCCGGAGGTGGCGTCACGGATGGCGATGAAAGCGGGGTCGAAGTCGTAATTGTTTGGATTTGAGACCGAGCTGAAGGTGTTTGTGCCAAAGGTGATTTGGATGTTAACAGTGCCGCCCTGGCCGAAGATGAATCGGCCATCGGGGTGGTGGGCGTGGGTGAAGGAGCCGCTGGTGCGGGGGGCGACGACGAAGGTGGTCCAGTCGGCTTGGGCGGTGGAGGTGACGAGGGTAAGAGCGGAGGCTCCAATGACCACCGCCTTTTTGAGTAGGCTGAGTTTCATAGGCTAATAAGTGATGTCTCTGAGTTAAGGTCTGCGAGAGACGGATCACTTATCCCGATGGAAACGGGACAGCCGAGCGCGACTCCCACTCTTCATTTTGTCGATGAAGGTGAACCCGGTGTTCGTCACACGACGGACCGGGAGTGAGCGTTTGCAGTGAGATGTTCGGACTCCGGGTTTGTGAACGGTGTGAGCGTTCGCCTTGCCTCCGCCTTCACCAGCGGTTTGACGCGCCGATTGGCTTTGCTCCAGGGGTGAGCCTGAATGGAGGGTTGTGACCCGATACCGCAGCGCAACTGTGGCCGGTTCTAACGGCCTTCCCTGCATCTGCAAACGTGATGTTTGATAAAGAGCCAGCTTCGGGTGAGGCTGGATGGAGGGGTGTCTACGCTTGAATGGGCTTGGCGGCAAGAGAATTGCCGCGAATGAGCCACTGATATGGGGTAAACGCCCATGCGGTCTAGCGACGAAGGAAAGGCAAGAGAATCAGGGCTAATGGGGGCGAAAAGGCGGGGAATCGTCAGCTTGCGGATGGCTCTGCGAAAAGTATGATTGTTTCATGACTCTCGTTCTCGAACTACCCGACTCGTGGGAACGCCTGCTTGGCCTCGACAAAGCCGATGCGGCAGATCGTGCCCGGCAGATGCTCGTTACGGAAAGCTACCGTGAAGGGCGGCTATCGAGGGGGCAGGCCGCTGAGATGTTGGGGCTGGGGTTTCATGAGGCGGAGGCGTTCTTCAAGCGCCACGGCGCAGAGCAACAGCCGACTTGGGAGGAGATGGAGGTCAGTGGGGAAAAACTTCGCGCCGCTCTCCAAGCATGAGGGTGCAAGGGGTGGTAGTGGCGGATACGACGCCGCTGAATTATTTGATCCTGATCGGCCAAGTGGAGTTACTGCGGGAGCTTTTTGGCAAAGTCATGATTCCCGAGGCTGTGCTGGCCGAGTTGAGTCATCCAAAGGCGCCGTCCTCTGTTACCGACTGGCTTCTGCGTCTCCCGGATTGGCTGACGGTGGAGAAAGTGGATCACCTTGATCCAACCATCCAACTCGGGCGCGGCGAAAACGAAGCGATCAGTCTCGCGGTTGAGCGACACATTTCGATCGTGCTCATGGACGAGCGCCGTGGCCGCTTGGCGGCAGAGACTCGTGGCCTGCTGCCGGTCGGCACCTTGAACCTTCTCGATCTCGCCGATGAACGCGGGTTGGTCGATGGAGTTACGATGCTTGAAGCCCTCAAGCACACCACTTTCAGAGCGGACATGGAATTGATCGAACGCTTCGGAGCTCGAATCAAGGCACGAAAGTCATTTGGGAAGCATTGAGCGACGAAGCCTTTGCGACTCTCACGCACCTCGAATGTCTGACACCGGGTTCATGTCGACTTATCGCCAAAACTCATGACTCGCCTAAACGGCGATTGAAGATCAATTCGTCGATTCGACTAGCGGCGGGTGACGCGGACGGTGAAGGCTTTTCTGGGGTGGAGGAAGGTGCGGGCGGCGGCTTGGATGTCGGCGGGGGTGACGGCGGCGACGAGGGCTGGGAGGCGCTGGTAGTGGTCGTGACCGAGGCCGTTGAGTTCGTTCCAGCCGGTGACGTCGGCCATGGGGCCGTTGCCTTGCTGGGAGCGAAGCCAGGAGGATTTCCAGGTGGTGCGGGCGCGGTCGAGTTCGTCGGGAGAGAGGCCTTTTTCGGCGAGGTCTTTGATGAGGATGGTCATTTCGGCCTCGGCCTGATCGAGTTGATGAGGGGCGGTGCCGACGTAGAAGTAGAAGGCGCCGCAGGAGAGGGCGCTGAAGGTTTGGGCGCCGACGTAGTAGGCAAGGCCGAGCTCTTCGCGGATGCGATTGAACAGGCGTGAGCCCATGTCGCTGCAGGCTTCGTCGATGAGGCTCAAGGCGACGGAACTGGGGTGGTGGAGGTCGACGGTGCGGAAGCCGATGACGAGCACGGCTTGTTCTTTGTCGAGTTTTTCCTGCCAGCGTCCGGGCTTGGAGCGGGAGGTGTGGGTGCGGCGTGGGTCGTAGGCGGGTTTGCCGTGAGGGAGGGTGTGGAAGGAGGCGGCGATTTGGTCGCGGATGGCTTTGGGATCGACATCGCCATAGACGGTGATGACGCCGTTTTCGCGGTTCAGGGTGCGGGCGAGGGCGCTGCGGCAGGCGGGGATGTCGAGGGCTTTGACGGAGGCTTCGGTGCCGTTGGCCGTGCGGGCGAAGGGTTTGCCGCTGAAGACTTCGGCGCGGGCGCGACGGAGGGCGACGGTGAGGGGGTCTTCTTTTTCTTCGCGGATGGAAGCGAGTTGATGTTTTTTGACGAGGGCGAGGCCGTCATCCGGAAGGGAAGGGTGGAGGATCAGATCGGCGAGGAGGTCGATGGCGGTGGCTTCATCGCCACGCATGACTTCGGCGCCGAGGACGCGGCGATGGGCGTCGGCGGAGCATTGCAGGCTGCCACCGAGGTTTTCGAGTTCGGACTGAATTTGAGCGGCGGGGCGGTTGGAGGTGCCTTTGAGGAGGAGTTGGCTGGAGGCGAGGGTGACGCCTGCGTGGGCATCGGATTCGGCGAGGACACCGGCGAGGAACTGGGCGCGGAGGGAGACGAGGGGGAGGCGGGGGTTGGGTTTGACGAGGAGTGTGAGGCCGTCGAGGTCGTAGCGTTGGGGGCGGGTGGAGGTGCGGCTGCGGAGGCTGACCTGGGAGCGTTTGGCGGGCTTGGATTTGGTTTTGGGGCCGACGGAGACGACGCAGACGTTTTCGGGGGGGAGGTAGTGGCGGGCGACTTCGCGGACACGACCGGGGGTGAGGTCGCGCACGGCTTGCAGGTAACGAGCGGCGAGGTCGAGGGTGCCGGAGATGAGCCAGGAGTTGCCGATGGAGGCGGCTTGGCCTTTGGTGGAGACGAGGCTGCGGAGTTGGCCGTTGAGGGTGGCGCGAACGGCTTTGGCGAGTTCGTCGGGCTGGGGGCCTTCCTCCTGGAGGGTGGCGATGACTTCGAAGAGAGCGGAGCGGGCGGCGTCGGCGTCGGAGGGATCGCACTGGGCTTCGACCTGGAAGAGGCCGCATTCCTGGACGCACCAGGTGCCGGCCCAGACGTCGTGGGCGAGGCGGCGTTTTTCGCGGAGTTCCTGGTAGAGTCGGGAGGAGCGACCGGAGCCGAGGAGGAAGCCGATGACATCGAGAGCGGCTTTGTCGGGGTGGGCTTCGCCGGGGGCCTGCCAGCCGAGGGAGACGCGGGTTTGGTCGGTGGGGAAGGTGCGGAATTCTTCGCGGCGGCCTTTGAGGGGCGGTTCGGAGGGGAGGTGAACGGGTTCGAAGGGGCTGCGTTTCCAGTCGCCGAGGAGTTTGGTGGCGGCTTTGAGGATTTTTTGGGAGTCGAAAGCGCCGGTGATGACGACGAAGCAATTGTTGGGGACGTAGTGGCGGGCGATGAAGGCGGCGACGTCGGCGTGGGAGACTTGATCGAAGACGGCGCGGTGGCCGATGATGGGGTGGCCGAGGGGGTGTTTGCGGAAGGCGGTGGCCTGCATGAGGTGGTGCAGGGTGGAGTCCGGGTCGTCATGGTCCATGGCCATTTCACGGCGGATGACGTCCTGTTCGCGGGCGAGTTCGGCGGGGTCGAGCCGGGTGTTGCGGACCATGTCGGCGAGGATGTCGAGGTAGCCTTCGGTGTGTTCGGCGAGGCCGTCGATCCAGTAGACGGTGCGGTTGAAGGAGGTGTAGGCATTGACGTAGCCGCCGCGTTCCTGGATGTGTTTGGTGATGTCTTCGGCGGAGCGTTTTTGGGTGCCTTTGAAGAGCATGTGTTCGACGCAGTGGGCGAGGCCGGCACCGGTCCAATTTTCCTCGTGGATGGAACCGGCGCGAATCCAGAACTGAACGGAGACGAGGGGGTGATCGGCATCTTCACGGAGGAGGATTTCGAGGCCGTTGGGGAGGGTGTGGACCTGGGCGTCGAGGCGGGGGATGTCGAGGGAAGGTTCGGAGAGGGTTGGGATCAGGGCAGGCATGGAAGGAAAGGGGATGGGGCGTTGGGCTCAACGCGGCTGGGGGGAGAGGGGATAGGTGATGGGGAGCGCCGACTAGGGAGTGGTGCCGGGGCTGGATTGGCGGTCTTTGGCGGGAAGGAAGGGTTCGGTGAAGGCGGTATTGAAGTCGTAGCCGCCATCGAAGTCTTCGAGGGAGTCGCCCTCATTTCTGCCGAAGTAACCGATTTCGATGAGATTGTAGACGATGTGGCCGACGTCGAGACCGCGGTAGAGGCCCCATTGATTGAGGAGGGTGAGCGACATGGGGCCGAACTCTTTGATGACGTAGTCGCGGAAACCTGCGAGCAGTTCCTGGCCGGAGACGTGTTGGTCTTCCTGACCTTGGCGGAACATTTCGGAGGCGTGGTTGAGGGCGACGCGGACGAGGTCGTAGGCTTCTGGACGGTAGCGGTCGTCACGCTGGATGGCGTGGTGGACAGCTTGGGCGAACAGAGGGGACATGGTGGGGGTGAGGTCGGGAAGATTAGAACGTAGGGGGCGGGGAATGTGGCGCAAAGTTGGAGAGGGTCAATGGAGGAGGCGAGTTGGGGGACAGGGGGCATTTTGTGCTTTCGTTTGGTGAAGTCCGTTTTTTGGTGGAGGATTGGTGAACTCCTTTTGACATTGATATGCACCCTGAAAGCGCGACATCCCATGAGACTTGTTTGATTTTGCCTTCGTTACTGGCCTCGGATTGGTCACGAGTGGGCGATGAGGTGCGGCGGGCGGAGGCGGCGGGGGCGCGGTGGTTGCATTTGGATGTGATGGACGGGGCGTTTGTGGACAACATTTCGTTTGGTCCCCAGATGGTGCAGACGGTGAGGAAGGTGACGGATCTGTATTTGGATGTGCATTTGATGATTCACCGGGCGGATCACTATTTGGAGCGGTTCATCAAGGCGGGGGCGAACAACATCACGATTCATGTGGAGGCGAATTATGATTCGTCGGTTGGGGAGACGCTGAAGCGGATTCGGGCGGCGGGGTTGCAGTGCGGGCTGGCGTTGCATCCGGACACGCCGTTTGAGGCGGCGTTGCCTTATGTGAGGGAGATTGATTTGCTGCTGGTGATGACGGTGGTGCCTGGGTTTGGCGGGCAGCCGTTCATGGAGAAGGAGACGATGCCGAAGCTGGCGGCGGCGAGGGACTACCGGGAGGCGAACGGGTTGAAGTATCATTTGGAGGTGGACGGTGGGGTGTATGTGCATAGCGCGCCGATTGCGCGGCGGAACGGAGCGAACCTGCTGGTGTGCGGGACGTCTTCGTTTGGGCCTGCGGACATGAAGGGGGCGATGGCGGAATTGCTGGCGGCGGCGGGGTGAGGTGATTCGAGGGCTTGCATCGGGGTGGTATCTCGGGAGGGTGTGGGCTTACTGATATGAAAGCACTTGTTCTGACCGGCCCTTCTGAGTTCCAATTTGACACCGTCTTCCCTGATCCTGAGGTGGGGGCGGGCGAGGTCTTGGTGCAGGTGAAGGCCTGCGGGATTTGTGGGAGTGACATTCATGGAATGGATGGGCGGAGCGGGCGGAGGCAGATGCCGATTGTGATGGGGCATGAGGCGGCGGGTGACATCGTGGCGGTGGGAGCAGGTGTGGTGGATTGGAAGGTGGGGCAGCGGGTGACGTTTGATTCGACGGAATACTGCGGGGAGTGTGACGAGTGTGAGCGCGGGTATGTGAATCTTTGTTCGAACCGGAAGGTGTTGGGGGTCTCGCCGGGGACGTATCGGAGGCATGGGTGTTTTGCGGAGTTGATTGCGCTGCCGACGCGGATTTTGTATGCGATTCCGGATGAGTTGAGCTATGAGAAGGCGGCGTTTGCGGAGCCGGTGAGCATTGCGCTGCATGCGGTGAACTTGGCGGACGGGATCGATGTGGGAGAGGCGTTCACTCAAGATGATGAGGGGCATGAGCATGGCTGCGGGGATGAGTCGTGCGAGGGATGCGAGAGCCATGGGGAAGGTGTGGAAGATGAGGGCGGGACGGCGGTGGTGGTGGGAGCGGGATTAATCGGGCTGCTGGTGGTGCAGGCGTTGAAGGCGCGGGGGTGGGAGCGGGTGATCGCGGTGGATTTGGATGATGGGCGGTTGGAGTTGGCGAAGAAGCTGGGGGCGAGTGAGGCGTTCAATGCGAAGCAGGAGGGCTTGGCGGAGCACCTGAGGGAGCTGTGTGGAGGGGATGGGGCGGATGCGAGTTTTGAAGTGGTGGGAGCGGCGGCGCCGTTGGATTTGGCGATTCGGAGTGTGCGCAAGGGTGGGCAGGTGATTTTGGTGGGCAACTTGCAACCGAATACGCCATTTCCCCTACAAGAAGTCGTGACACGGCAGATCACCTTAAAGGGGTCATGCTCGTGTGCGGGGGAGTATCCGGAGGCGATTCGGAGGATTCAGGATGGGAGCATCCAGGTGGAGCCGCTGTTGAGTGCTGTTGCGTCTTTAGATGAGGGCGCAGGCTGGTTTAAGCGCCTGTATGACAACAAGGAAGGATTGATGAAAGTGGTTCTCAAGCCCTAAGGTGAGGAAAGTGGGATTGGGTCGAGTTGCCTTTTTTCCCTAGATTATAGTTGCGTTAGGCGACTGTTCTTCTAGGGGTGGGTGTAGTCTCCTTAGCGCATGCGTTTTTCTTTAGAGTTTGAATCTGATGAGTCTTTTGACGGGCGAGGTTTTTTTGTCTCGCCTGAGGAGGTCGTGCGTGCGGGTAGTTTGGCGGATGGCAGACAGGGAGTGGAGTCAGCGCATTGGATGGCTTTTGCGGAAGCTCTTGCGGGCGTGCTTGAAGAGACAACTGGGGAAGGTTAGGGCATTACTTCCCGGGGGCATTCGGGGAGGGAGGCGAGGAAGGCGCGGCCGTAGGGTTTGGAGAGGATGCGATTGTCGAGGATGGCGCACATACCTTTGTCCTTGCGGCTGCGGATGAGGCGGCCGACGCCCTGGCGGAGTTTGAGGATGGCTTCAGGGACGGAGTATTCCATGAAGGCGTTGATGCCTTGTTTCTCGAGGTGTTCGATGCGGGAGGCGGTGACGGGGTGGTCGGGGACGGCGAAGGGGAGGCGGGTGATGATGACGTTGCTGAGGGCTTCGCCGGGGACGTCGACGCCGGTCCAGAAGCTGTCGGTGCCGAAGAGGACACTGTGGGTGTCTTCTTTGAATTCTTTGAGCATTTGATGGCGGGCCATGCCGCGGCCCTGGACAAGGAGTTGCCAGTCCTGGCGGGCGCAGTGGTCCTCCAGGAGGTCGGCCATGGTCTGCATCTGGCTGTAGCTGGTGAAGAGGACAAAGGCGCGGCCGTCGGAGAGGTCGAGGAAGTGGCGGATGCGTTCGCAGAGGGCGGGCTCGAAGTCGGGGGTGCCGGGCTGGGGCATCGACTTGACGAGGTAGAGGCGCATTTGCTTGTTGAAGTCGAAGGGGCTTTCGATGCAGGCGGCGGTGCAGTTTTCGGCGCCGACGCGGCGGCGGAACCAGCGGAGTTCGGAGTCGTCGCCGACGGAGAGGGTGGCACTGGTGAAGACGCAGGCTTTGCCGGGTTGGAAGAAGATGTCGCGCAGTTTGGGTGAGACATCGATGGGAGCGCTGTGGAGGGCGAGGGTGCGGTTTTCGCCGCCGGTGCGTTCGGCCCAGTAGACGTGTTCTTCGGGTTCCTGGTTGATCCAGGCTTTGATGCTGGCGGAGACGGCGATGAGTTTTCGGCCGAGGTCGTGGACTTCGCTTTTGGTGTTTTCGTTTTTGGCAGTGTCGCCCGCGCGTTCGGCGACTTTGGCGATGCGGAGGAGTTCCTGAGTGAGGGTGTCGGCGATGAAGTCGGGTTCACGGACCCGGAACTCGCGGGCGTAGGTGGAGAATTTGCAGCGGTTTTCGGCGGCGCGGAAGAAGCCGTCGACGGTGGACATGGCGGTGAGGACGAGTTCGACGCCTTCGCGTTCGCCGAGCAGGGAGAAGAAACCTTTGCGGGTTTTGGGATTGTGGAGGCGGCTGAGTTCGAAGCGGATGTTGGACTCGCTGACGTGGATCCCGAAGGCTTTGGCAGCGATGTTTTCGATGGTGTGGGCTTCGTCTAGGATGACGAAGTCACGAGGGAAGAGGAAGTTGCCGTCTTCGGGGAGGGTTTCCTCGTTGGAGGAGAGGAGGGTGAAGAAGAGGGTGTGGTTCATGACCACGACATCGGCTTCGGCGACCTTGCGGCGGGCGGCTTGATACCAGCAGTTGGAGCCGGGGCCGCATTTGCGTGGAGTGCAGGCGTGGGCCTCGCTGCATACCATGGACCAGACGCGGGCGGTGGGGGAGAAGGTGAGGTCGCTGAGGGTGCCGTCGCGGGTGGACTCGGACCACTCGAGGAGTTTGGTGAGTTCGGCGGCTTCGAAGGCAGTAAAGAGGTCGCCGGTTTCGGCGAGGGCGCGTTTGAGGCGGGTGGGGCAGAGGTAGTTGGAGCGGCCTTTGAGGAGGACGGCTTTGAAGTCGCCGACGAGTTTCTGGATGATGGGGATGTCTTTGTGGATGAGTTGCTCCTGGAGATTGATGGTGTGGGTGGTGATGACGGCTTTGCGTTTGGAGTCGAGGGCGCGGCGGATGGAGGGGAGGAGGTAGGCGAGGGATTTGCCGACGCCGGTGGCGGCTTCGACGACCAGGGGTTGTTGTTTTTCCAGGGCGATGCCGACGAGTTCGGCCATGCGCTGTTGTTGCGGGCGATATTCGAAGTCGCGGGAGCTGGAGAAGAGGCCGGTCTCAGAGAAGGCATCGTGCATTTCCTGGGCCAGGGAGGGTCCTGGTCCAGTGCTGCCTGTGCTTTCATCGGCAAGGTGGATCATGGGTTATCTTCCCAAGGTGGGAGGGCGGGTCAACAGGTGGTTGGGTGAGGGCTTGCGTTGGAGGGGAAGCGATGGCTTGGTAAGTTTAATGAGCCAGGACGAAGAGAGTGTGTATGAGAAGGAGCTGGGCGGGAAGTTGCTGGCGTCGGTATCGCGTTCGTTTTATCTGACGCTGAAGGCGCTGCCGAAGGCGTTGCGCGAGCCGATTTCACTGGCGTATTTGCTGGCGCGGACGGCGGATACGATTGCGGATACGGTGGAGGTGCCGGAGGCCTTGAGGATGGAGTGTTTGCGTGCGTTTGATGAAGTCATTCGGGTGCCGGATCGGGAGGCGGAGGTGAGGTTGGCGGAGCGATTGGCGAAGGCGTTTGCGGCTTATCAGACGGATGCGGCGGAGAAGCGTTTGATGGAGGTGGTGGGTGAATCGCTGGCGTGGTTGGGGACAATGCGTGGGGAGGCGAGGGTAGCGGTGTTGGAGGTTTTGGAGCGGATCATTGCGGGGCAGATTTTGGATATTGAACGGTTTCCGGGCGATGGTCGGTTGAGGAGTTTGAAGACGGCGGAGGAATTGGATGATTACACGTGGCGGGTGGCGGGATGTGTGGGGGAGTTTTGGACACGGTTGTGTGCGAGTGAACTGGAGGCAGCGTTTGAGGAAGGGGTTTCGGTTGATGAGATGGTGGTGGATGGGATTGGCATGGGGAAGGCGCTGCAGTTGATCAATATTTTGAGGGATGTGGGCAAGGACATGAAGTTGGGCCGGTGTTATTTGCCGGAGGAGGAGTGGATGGAAGCGGGGATCGAGTCGGCGGAGCAGATTCGGGCGGAGAGTGGGAAGTTGAAGCCAGTGTGGGAGCGCTGGGCGCGGGAGTGCGACGGGCATTTGGAGGCGGGGTTGCGTTATGTGTGCCGGTTGCAGGAGGCGAAGCTGCGGTATGCGACGGCGTTGCCGTTGATGCTGGCGTTTGGGACGTTGAGGAAGTTGCGGGCGGCTTCGTGGGAAGAGGTGCTGGGTGGGGTGAAGATTTCGCGGCTGGATGTGGCGCGGTTGCTGACGGAGACGCTGGTGACGAGTCGGAGTGCGTCGGGGTTGATGGCGCAGGCGGGGCGTTGGGGTCGAGTGGTGGGGTGAAGGAGCGGGGATGAAACTTTCTTGCGGAAGAATGACTTTTCGGTTGCGTGGGGGTGGGTGCCCGCTAGGTTCCCGGCTCACAAAACGAGTCTGGAGCGGTAGTTCAGTTGGTTAGAACGCCAGCCTGTCACGTTGGAGGTCGCGGGTTCGAGCCCCGTCCGCTCCGCCACTTGTTTTGTTAGGGTAGGTCCCCGGAGCGTTTGCTCCGAGCAGCAAAGGACCTCGATTGGGGGGAATGACTTTAAAAAGTGAGGGTGGGAACGATGCAAATGACTTTCTGTGTGAGAGAGGGTTTGACAAGCGGGGGACAGGTTTTAAGTTCTCACCTGAAGACGCAAGTAACGCGCTTCATTCGAAGTTAAACATCT
>JAIYDW010000081.1 GCA_027487315.1 Verrucomicrobiaceae bacterium
CCAAAATTAAAATCCCTCGGCCCCACCGACGCCGATCCCGCCACCGATCCCTTCGACCTCAAAAAAACCCACGACGCCTACAACTCCTGGAAGCTCGCCGGACGCGACGCCCAACACCAAGCCACCGATCCCACCACCATCCAGGTCCCGCCCGGCTACCAAATCCAACTCGTCCACTCCGCCACCCCTGACCAGGACTCCTGGGTCTCCATGTCCTTCGATCCCACGGGCCGCCTCATCCTCGGCATGGAAAAAAAAGGCCTCCTCCGCCTCTCCTTCTCCAACCCCGATCACCCCGATGTCTCCGACGCCCGCCTCATCGACACCACCCTCGAAGAATGCCGAGGCCTCCTCCACCATGACGGCTGGCTCTACGCCAACGCCAACCGCTCCAAAGCCCTCTACCGCCTCCGCGACACCAATGACGACGGCACCTTCGAAGACAAACAAGAACTCCTCCGCACCGGCGGCAGCACCGGCCACGGTCGCAACCACCTCAAACTCGGCCCCGACGGCCGACTCTGGATCGCCCACGGCAACAACGTCCTGCTCCCCGAAAACCTCTCCCCCAACTCCCCCTTCAAACACTACGCCAACGACCAACTCCTCCCCAACCCCTGGGACAAATCCATGTTCGATGGCGACGTCGAACTCCCCGCCGGCCACATCCTCTCCATGAAGCCCGACGGCTCCGACATCCAACTCATCGCCGCCGGCCTCCGCAACCCCCTCGACCTCGCCTTCAATCAAAACGGCGACCTCTTCACCTTCGACGCCGACATGGAGCGCGATGTCGGCGCCCCCTGGTACATGCCTACCCGCGTCGTCCAAATCGTCCCCGGCGCCGACTACGGATGGCGACGCGGCACCGGCCGCTGGCCCGCCTACTACGCCGACACCCTCCCCAGCGTCATCGACATCGGCCTCTCCTCCCCCACCGCCGTCTTCTTCGGCTACGGCGCCAAGTTCCCCGCCCCCGACCATGACGCACTTTTCATCTGCGACTGGTCCTACGGCCGCATCATCGCCGTCCGCATGAAACCCCACGGCGCCTCCTACACCGCCAGCCAGGAAAACTTCATCACCGGCCGCCCCCTCAACGTCACCGACGGCACCATCGGCCCCGACGGCGCCCTCTGGTTCACCACCGGCGGCCGCGGCACCCAAAGCGGCCTCTACCGCGTCACCCACGCCACCGCCACCATCCCTCAGCCCTCCCCTCCTCTTCCGAAATCCCCCCTCACCCCCGACCCCTTCACCCTCCACGCCCAACGCCTCACCCTCGAAGCCCAAATCGCTACCACCACTCACAACTCACAACTCACGACTGACACCCTCCTCCCCCTCGCCCGCGTCGGCACCGACACCGACCGCACCCGCGTCATCGACCACCTCCTCACCTCCCCCCTCACCGATCCCCTCGCCACCCTCCGCATCCTCGAAATCGCCATCTCCCGCTCCGCCACCCCACCCACCCCCGAAACCCAAGCCCGCCTCCGCACCCTCCTCGATCCCCTTTACCCCGCCGCCACCCAACCCCTCAACCACCAGCTCGCCAAGCACCTCATCTACCTCCGCTCCGAAACCGTCCTCCCCAAAACCATCGCCCTCCTCGAACAAGCCACAACCTCCGAGGACCTCCTCTACTACCCCTTCATCCTCCGCTACTTGAAAGACGCCCCCGGCTGGACCGAAAGCCACTACCGCACCGTCTTTGAGTCTCTCGCCAAAGCCGAAAAACTCAACGGCGCCAGCACCTACTTCAAAGCCCTCACCGACACCCGCGCCGAGCTCGCCACCTCCGTCCCTCCAGCCATCGCCACCCGCCTCGCCAGCGTCATCACCCCACCCCAACCCGCCGCCCTCACTCCCCACGCTCTGCCCGGTCACACCTTCAAAGCCTGGACCCTCGCCGACTTCGATCCCCTCCTGGAAAAAGCCGGAACCGGCCGCTCCTACGCCAGTGCCAAAACCGCCCTTGTCAGCACCCAGTGCGTCTTCTGCCACCGCGTCTCCGCCGCCAACGACCTCCCCGCCGGCCTCCTCGGCCCCGATCTGACCCAAGTCTCCGCCCGCTTCGGCCGCCGCGACCTCCTCGACCACATCCTCAACCCCTCCAAAGTCATCGACGAAAAATTCCGCCTCCTCACCCTCACCCAAAAAGACGGCACCACCGTCACCGGAGCGCTTGAAAGCGAAGACGACGAACGCCTCACCCTCAAACCCAACCCCCTCGCCCCCAACACCATCGAAATCGGCAAAAGCCAAATCCAAACCCGCACCGAGTCCCCCGTCTCCCCCATGCCCGCCGGCCTCCTCAACGGCCTCAAAGCCCCCCAAATCCTCGACCTCCTCCTCTGGTTCGAAGCCCAAGGCAACCCCACCCACCCCGCCTTCAAATCCCGCTGAATCACCCCAACAAGACCGTTTCTCGAAGAGATTGTCATTTTGATCCAGCAGGCGCAGCGGCCTCAGTGGCAAGGAAGTCGCGCAGCCCGCTATTAAATCAATAACGGGCAAGCGGCTGACGCCGCCAATGAGGCCGCTCCGCCCCTGGGCAAGGTGGCAAGATTTTCGAGAATCGGTCCAAAATCCCCTCTCGCCTCCGCCCCCATCCCGCGCTACCACTCCCCATGCAGTCAAAGTCCAAACTCAAACTCGAACAAGGCCAGATCTGGAAGCAGGGCGACGAATTCCTTCGCATCGTCAAATGGTCACGCCTCGCCATCGAATACAAAAAAATGACCGATCCCGCCGCCAAAGACGGTACCGTTCATGACGTCACCAAAAAAGAGTTCTGCCGCCTCATCAAAGGCGCCACCCTCATGACACCCGACCTCCTCGCCGCCGACCAGGCCGCCCGCGACGCCTCCCCCGCCCCCGGCGAACCCGCCCTCCTCGCCCCCCTCACCGAACCCGCTCCAGAAACAGCGTGAACTCATGCCGGTTGTAAGTCAGGTGCGTCCGCGCCACCACCCATAACCCCGCCGCCGCCGCCCGCTGCTCAATCCGCCGCACCCGCGCACACGTCCCCGCCATCGACCCCGCCTCCACCTTCGCCACCTTCACCGTAAACACCACCAAGCCCCCCGGCTTCAACGCCCCGCTCAACCGGATCACCTCATCGATCGACTCCTCCGGCGGCCCGTTCAGATCACTCAGCATCGCATCATAGACCACTCCCGCACCCGGCTCAAAATGTGCCACATCCGAGTGCACAAACACCAGCCCCGCGCGCCCCTTCAGCCGCGCATCCAGCGGCGCCCGATCCACCGCCGTCACCCGTTGCTCACGCGCTAGCAACTCCGCCGTCATCCCCCCCGGACACGCCCCCAACTCCAGCCAGTGACTCCCCGCCGCCGGCACCTCGCGATGCAGCCGCAAATAGTGCAAAGCCTCCGCCACCTTCGCCCCCGCCCGACTGATCGTCGCCTCCGAATCCTGATCAATGAACTTGCTCCCCCCGGGATAAAACCCGTTCGCCGCCCTCGGCGTCGCCATCCCACAAAACAACCCCTCCTTCCCCACCAACCCAAACAGCGTCTCCTTCTCCGGATCCTGTTCCTCCACCGCACCCGCCGCCAGCGCCGGAAACAACTGCAACACACGCCCCCGCAAATTCGCCGCCAAACTCCGGTAATACCGATCCGGCGCCGTCGGGTTCAACTGCCCAATGAAAATCCCCTGCGGCCCCCGCTCCCCAAACTTCTTCCACAACGTCTGAGCCGCCTTCTCGATGAACCCCTCCATCTTCGCCGGATGACAAGGCCACGTGTGCTCCAGCGGCAAGTTCCATTGCACAAACAACCCCGCCTCACTCTTCCGAATCGCATCGACCCCACCGACCTTGACCACCTGAAACTCCTGTCCCAACCGCGCACCGCCCACAGCCCCCAGCCCCGCCAACACCTCCCCCTCAACCCCAGCAAACACCTCCGGCACACGCACCAGCCACGCCCGCTCGTCATTCGTTAAATCCGCACTCATCCCCGCCCCCTCGCCCCAACCCAGCCCCATTGCAAGCCATGCCTAACGTTCTCCCAATCTCGTCGCAACCAGCCTCACCCTTTTCGGTGACTCTCCGGCTCATCGCCCCGGACATCGCCAGATTCCATCAACGGCAGCCCCGTGCTGACGCTTGTTCCGCGAAGGAAGGCACGGCCATTGAAGCGATGGTGACTCATGAGTCTCTGCCGGGAATTGGGGTCACCAGATTCGCGATGCACCCAGTGATGAAAGCGGTGCGTCTGGGGAAAGGATCGTCATTCCTGACTCGATGGCTTGAGCGGCAAGAAGGCGATCAAAAGGATCGGCGTGAACTCGGGGTAACTCACCGCTGAGATAGATGGCGGATAGTTCGAGCTGAAGGGTTGCGATTTGATGAAACTGAGTCTGTTCTGGAACCCAAATCCTAGGTTGGTCGGGCAGGTTCAACTTCCCCAGCGAATGCTTGAGCGACATCTCCAACAGGCTCACATGACTGAGAAACAACTTGGTTTTGGGATCATCGATGACCTGAATGGCAGCCGGAGAAAGCAGGCCCTGTGGCATGGCAAGCCAGATGAAAGCACAGGTGTCGAGCAAGACATTCATAAGCCCCATTCCTTCAATTCCTCAGCCGTGAGCGGGGCGAATGCCGAAGCCGGAATCTCAACGATCGGGCCAATGTGCTCCCCCACTTTCGGACGCGGTTTCTGCGGCATGGCTTTCATTGGCACAAGCATGGCAACTGCCGATTTGCCACGAGCGATGATAAACTCCTGCCCCTTCTCAACTTCCGCAAGGTAGCGAGAAAGGTGCGTCTTGGCTTCGTGGGTCGTGATGGTGGTCATGCCAAACAGCCTAAACTCCAAGTCCAAGTTAGTCAACTTAGTCCATATTCGAATCCCTGCCCCGCAGCTCGCGGAACTGGGAACTGCGCACGATCAAATCGACCAGTGAGCCAAAACGGAGGTCGGTTCTCATCATTTGCTCGATCAAGGGCTTGTCCGAAAGCTGGACGCTGCGGCCGAGGGCGTAGCCGAGGAGTTTGCGGCAAAACTGGCGCGTGAAGTCATCGCGACGTTGGGTGAGCAGGTAATCACGCAGGTCCTTGAGACCATCGACGGCGGTGCCGTCGGGCAAGGTGGTTTGGGTGTCGGCTTGGCGCGCACGGCCGATGGCGTCGAAGCCTTCCAAAGCGAAGCCGTAGGGATCGATGCGCTTATGACAGCCAGCACAGTTGGCATCGCTGCTGTGTCGCTCGATGAGTTGACGCTCGGTGAGGTTGGCGGGGGCTTCTTCCGGCAAGATCGGAACGCCTTTGGGCGGCGGAGGCAGTTTTTCGCCGAGGACAACCTCGGTGAGCCAGGTTCCGCGCAAGATGGCACTGGTGCGTGAGGCGCCGGCTTGTTTCGACAGCGTGGCCGCAAAGCCCAGGATGCCACCCCGGCCTTGATCGTGCAGACCTTCGATACGATGCCAAATTGGATTCTCCCGCAGATGGTTTTTTGAATCAGAATCCGTGGGAAATCCCAACTGATAGTGCTTTACGAGCACGTCATTCACAAACGTGTGATCAGCATCCAACAAGCTCATGATGCTGCGGTTGTTTTGGATGAGATCGATGAAGAAGCGGGTGACTTCCTCCTGCATGTCGTCTCGAAGGTCGAGAAATGTGGGAAAGTGGCGCTCGCTCTTTTCATCCAGCGTGGCGACATCACGCACATGAAGGTATTGGCAGCCGAACTCCGTGGCTAGGCGACGCACTTTATCACTCTTCAGCATGCGCTGGGCCTGAGAGGGTATGTCTTCGGGCTTGGCGGATCGCAGTTCGGCATCGGGCGCGGAGGACCAGAGAAAATAGCTGAGGCGTGTCGCAAGCTCCTGAGCACTCACGGGCCCGGTTTTGTCGGGCGCTTTCTCACCGCGATACAAAAACGCAGGCGATGTGAGCACGCGGACGAGCATGAGACGCGGATCGAAGGCTTTGAGACCCGTGACTTCTTTTTCAGTGAGTGGCCGACGCCAGGCTTTTTCGGCAAAGGCTAGCACAGCGGCCTTTTGCGGCTCGATGGCGGCTTTTTGCAGCTCTTTGAACTTCGCAGCCGCTTGTAAGATCGGCTCTCGCATCGGCTCGAAAGCGCTGGGCTTGGCATCTTGAGTGGCGAATTGGAAAAGCTGCTCAAAGACATCCACCTGCTTTAACGAAGCCTCGCTGACGAAGAGCAGTTCGTCCCACTGGTGATCAAGTTCGCGCGACTCTGCCTCGGTGAGCATGAGTCGCTTCAAAGCTTCGTCCTCGCGATGAAATAACGTGAGCGTCACCACCTCGTCCACCGGCACGATGCGTGAGTACGACAGCGCGATGGGGAAAAGGGCGCGGAACTCATCGAAGGCGGTCTCGAAGCGTGCGCGGGCCTCGCTGGCGTCACTCACGATGATCGGAGCGCTGTGCTGCGTGA
>JAIYDW010000050.1 GCA_027487315.1 Verrucomicrobiaceae bacterium
CTCCGTGTCAATCTTCGATTCGTACTCCAACAGGAGCTCGTCAAACAGCCTTCTCCTCTCTTCCGCATACCGCTTCTCCGCCAACCCCAAAGGCCAGGCTTCTCCTGTCCATTTCGTCTCCTCCACCTCGGGCTCATTCAGCTTGCCAAGCTCCACCACGATAAATCCAACACATAGAACCGCCGCCATAAAACTTAACCCACTCAGTATGGCCATCCCGGCTCCAAACCGCGCCACCTTCTTCTCATAGCGTTC
Organism: Verrucomicrobiaceae bacterium; assembly: GCA_027487315.1. Taxonomy (GTDB): domain Bacteria; phylum Verrucomicrobiota; class Verrucomicrobiia; order Verrucomicrobiales; family Verrucomicrobiaceae; genus JAGRPD01. Next base: position 256 of record JAIYDW010000050.1, read on the forward strand.
AAGCGTCACCCCAGGATCCACGAGATCCAAAAGGCTCAGCCAGCGCATGTAACACCGGTCCCTGTGCAGACTCGCCCGCAGCGCGCATCCAAACAGAAAAAGCAAAGCAAAACTCACCAAACTTAATGTGCTTACTGCCATAAAGTCCATCGAAGCCCAGAGTGCTCCATGCACCCCTTACGAACTCCTTGGACCAAACTAAATCATACTTCGCTCCGTTTACCTGTAAGAATTGTGTGATGTTGAGCCAGCCACTCCAAACCAATCACAAGCTCAAAACAGTCTTTCGCCCCTTCTTTTGAAAAAAATTCCTAAACCTCAATTCGCATTTCATGCGATCGGAAGCATTGAAATCCGGCGCAGTCTTTCCACCTTCTTCCAATCGCGCACATGCCCACGCCAAAGGCACCGCAGACCTCCCAACTGCCTCGCACGCAAACCCGCATCCAGCAGCAGCCTCGGCTCGCCCCGTCCACCCCAACGCACCGGTCCCCGAACGGCCGCTTCCAAGAACCGTCAAATGCATCGCCCACCACCACCTAACCACCTCGCATTCACGCCCCAAAAGCATGCCTGCGAGGTGGCTTCAGGGACTCAGCCGCCACCCGCTCACTTGCTGTTCTCAGCAAATTGCGCGTCAAAAATAATCTTCGACGGCGGGAAATCGATCCGCTTCACAAATGCCGCCGACTCCGTCGCCCCAAACTCCCGATCCATCGCTCCATCTTCCCATTCCACCGAGAGCGGACCCCCATACTCAATGTCGTTCAACGCCCGAATGATCTTCTCGAAGTTGATGTTCCCGCGACCCACCGACTTGAAGTCCCAATACCGGTTCGGCTTGTGGAAATCCACGTGCCCACCGAACACCCCCGCATCCGTCGGGCGATCACTCCAACTCACATCTTTCATGTGCACATGGAAGATCCGGTCGCTGAACTTGTACAAAAACTTCACGTAATCGACCCCCTGGTAGCCAAAATGGCTCGGATCATAGTTGAACCCGAACGCCGGATGGTAATCCACCGCCTGCAAGGCCCGCTCCGCCGAAGCAATATCAAACGCAATCTCCGTCGGATGCACCTCCAGCGCATACCTCACCCCATTGTTCTGAAACTCATCAAAAATCGGCCCAAAACGATCCGCAAAATCCTTGTACCCCGCATCAATCTGCCCCGGCAAGTTCGGCGGAAACGAATACACCAAATGCCAGATGCTGCTGCCCGTAAACCCGTTCACCACACTCACGCCGAAACGCTTCGCCGCCAGCGCCGTCTTCTTCAGTTCCGCCGCTGCCCGCTGCCTCACCCCCTCAGGATCACCATCACCATAAATCGCTGGTGGCAAAATCTGCGCATGCCGCGGATCAATGTTGTCGCAAACCGCCTGACCCACCAAGTGCGTCGAAATCGCATGGCACTGCAAACCCGCCTCCTTGATCTTCGCCCGCTTCGCATCGCAATACGCCTGGTCCGCCTTATCGACCTCAAAGTGGTCGCCCCAACAGGCAAGCTCCACCCCATCATAGCCAAAGGCCTTCGCCTTCTCCAGCATGGTGTCAAACGACAGATCGGCCCACTGGCCGGTGAACAAAGTAACTGGGCGTGCCATGGTCTTTTTAAGGGGGGGTTAAAGTAGGTTGATTGACGCAACTCGGGCGGACCACGACTCTGTTTGGCAGCCCGCAAATGGCAACCAAAAAATGACGCCCCATCGCTTTCCTGGCGTAATCTCATCCTGCCATCCCCTACTCCCCCATGCCCCAATTCATCCCCGACCTCCTTATCCCCGCCTTCGCCGCCGACGCCCTCTGCCTCGGCCCCCACTGGATCTACGACGCCACCGAAATCGCCCGCATCTACAGCTCCGGCCTCACCCGCTACGACGCCCCCCACTCCAAATACCATCCCGGCAAACGCGCCGGCGACTTCACCCATTACGGCGACCAAACCCTCGCCCTCCTGCGCAGCATCGCCACCCACGGTGGCTTCGACGCTGAGGCCTGGAAATCCGACTGGTCCCACTTCTGGTCCAAAAACACCGTCAGCTACCGCGACGGCGCCACCCGCCAAACCCTCGAACACCTCGCCCACGGCTCCTCAACCCCCTCCTCCAGTCACGACCTCGGCGGCGCCTCCCGTATCGCCCCCATCCTCGCCGCCCATCACTCAGACCCCCTCGAGTTCCGCATCACCGCCACCCGCGCCCAAACCGCCCTCACCCATGGCGATCCCCGCGTCCACGACGCCGCCGAACTCTTCACCCGCTGGGTCGACGCCATCGCCCAAGGCCAACCCATCCCCTCTGCCCTCGAATCCGCCGCCTCCGCCAACTACTCCGCGCTCGATGCACCAGCCGTCCTGCAAACCGCCCGCAACTACGCCGCAGGCTCCCCCCAAGACGCCGCCGCCTCCCTCGGCCTCAGTTGCGACGTCCTCGAAGCTCTCCCCCTCACCCTCTGCCTCGCCCTCTACTTCGCCGATCAACCCCGCCAAGCCCTCGTCACCAATGCCCTCCTCGGCGGTGACTCCGCCGCCCGCGCCCTCCTCCTCGGCCTCATCATGGGCGCCGCCCACGGCCAAGTCTGGCTGCCCCCTGCCTGGCTCGAAGACCTCACCGCCCAAAAAGAAATCGAGCCCCTCCTCAACCTCCCTCCGTCAAAAGACATCCTGCTGGCCTAGCCCAAGGTGGGGCAAGCATCTTGCTTGCCCCCTCCCAAAACCGACCGACCACCTCACTTCGCCACATCCATGCGCAAATTGCGCCCATGCAGCTTCGTCGACCCAATCCGCTCCATCGCCGTCTCCACAAAATCATTCTGCACCAGCACAAAGCTGCACTTCGCATAAATATCGATCTTACCCACCGTCCCTTGCGGCAACTCGCACGCCCGATACAACGCCCCGGAAATCTCCCTCGGCGTCGCCCCATCCACCGCCCCGATGTTGATGAACATCCGCGTGTGATGCGGTGAAGGCGCCGCATCCGCCCGATGCTCCCTCCGCGCCGGCCGCCGATCCTCACCGCCGCCCGCAGGACCATACTCACGCGGCGCACCCCGTGCACCACGCTCCCCGCCTCCACCCTCCTGATCCCTCGGAGCCCGCTGCCCCTTCTCAGGACGCGGCCGATCCTCCAATATCTCCTCACTCTCCCGGCCGTTCTCCCCAATCCACAAATGCATCAACGCACTGCAAATCTGCGTCGGCTCATGCCCCGCATCCAGCAACCGCTGCACCGTGTCCTCGTGATTCTTATAGTTCCCCTCCTCCAACATCGCCCGCAACAGCTCAAAATACGTGTCCGCCCGCTTCCCTTCCACCTCCTCACGCGTCGGCACCTTGTGACGCTCCACATGCACCTTCGCGTAGCGCTGAATCCGCTGCATCAAAAAGATCTCACGCCCGCTCACCAAACTGATCGCCTTCCCACTGCGCCCCGCGCGACCCGTCCGGCCAATCCGGTGCACATAATCCTCCTCGTCATAAGGCAAATCAATGTTCACCACCAAATCCAGGTCATCCACATCCAGTCCCCGCGCCGCCACATCCGTCGCCACCAGCACCTCCACATTGCCATTCCGGAAATTCTTCATCACCCGGTCCCGCAGCGTCTGGTTCAGGTCACCATGCAACCGGTCCACCGCAAACCCCCGCGCCATCAGCGCATCCGTCACATCGTCCACCATCCGCTTCGTATTCGCGAACAGGATCGCCAACCGCGGATTCTCAATGTCCAGCAACCGGCACAACACCTCCACCTTCGACCGGCTGTTCACCTCGTAATACCGCTGCTCAATCGTCGGCACCGTCAGCGCCTTGTGCTCGATCTTCACCCACACCGGATTCGTCGTGTAGCTCTCGATCAAATACTTGATCGGCCCTGAAAGCGTCGCCGAGAAAAAGATCGTCTGCCGATCCTTCGGCACCACCTTCACCACCCGGTCGATCTCATCCTTGAAACCCATATCCAGCATCTCATCCGCCTCGTCAAAGACCAGCGTCTTCAAGTTGTCCAACCGCATCAAATCCCGCTCAATGAAATCAATCACCCGCCCCGGTGTCCCCACCACGATCTGCGCCCCGGATTGCAAAGCCCGAATCTGCCTGTCGTAAGACGCCCCGCCATAAATCGGCGTCGCCTTCACCCCCGGCATGTGCGCCGTCAGCTTGTGAATCTCCTCGCACACCTGGATCGCCAACTCCCGTGTCGGACACAAAATCAGCACCTGCACATTCCGCTTCTGCGCCTCCAGCCGCTGCAACGCCGGAATCGCAAACGCCATCGTCTTGCCCGACCCCGTCTGCGACTGCCCCACCACATCCCGCCCCTCAATCCCAGGAGGAATCGCCTGCGCCTGCACCGGCGCCGGTTGTTCGAAGCCCAGCGCTTCGATCGCTTTTAATAAGTCAGGTGAGATGCCGAGCTCGGCGAAGGTTTGTTTTTCCATGATGATATCGATTCAGTACAGTTCAGTTTGATGTCCGGCGGTTGATTCACTGCCTCCAGTGCCAATAAGAGGCCCTGCGAACATCATCCTACTTTTGTACCTGGTCAGGCCCGGGTGGACCCAAACTCAAATCCACCCATCACAGGCAGACACTCCAAATCAGTCATGAACATTGGCCCCAAAACGGGGAGGCGGCTCACGATGAAGCCGGTTAAGACTCTCCCACACCCTGCCAAATACGCAAGCCTGCATTTGCCAGACCCCCCAAACCGCCGTTCAGTGCCCCCATGCCCGGCCTCTCACGCGTCCTCTCCAAACTCGGCTTCTGCTCCCGCAGCGCCGGCGCCGCCCTCGCCCGCGCCGGTCGCGTCACCGTCGACGGCGTCATCCGCCGTGACCCCGAATTCCCCGTACAACTCGAGCGCCAGGTCATCACCGTCGACGGCGAACTCGTCACCGTCGCCCCACCCACCTACCTCATCTTCAACAAACCCCGCGGCCTCGTCACCACCGCCTCCGACGAAAAAGGCCGCCCCACCGTCTTCTCCGGCCTCACCAACGCCCCCGACGCCCACCTCTCCCCTGTCGGCCGCCTCGACCAGGCCAGCGAAGGCCTCCTCCTCTTCACCAACGACACCGCCTGGGCCAACGCCATCACCGACCCCTCCCGCCACCTCAACAAAACCTACCACGTCCAGATCAACCGCCTCCCCGACCCCGCCCTCCTCGCCACCCTCGAAACCGGCGTCCAAACCGACGACGGCCCCCTCTCCGCCAAACGCGCCACCCTCCTCCGCGAAGGCGAAAAAAACGCCTGGCTTGAAATCATCCTCGACGAAGGCCGCAACCGTCACATCCGCCGCCTCTTCGAAGCCCTCCAAATCGAAGTCCTCCGCCTCATCCGCACCGCCATCGGCAGCGTCACCCTCGGCGACCTCGAAAAAGGCACCTCCCGCAAACTCACCCCCACCGAAGTCAAAGCCCTCTCCCTCAAACCCCCTCGCCCCGCTCGACCCGCCCGACGGCCGCCTCCAAAACATCAGGGTGCACCTCCACGTCAAACTCAACGCCCTCGTAAATCTCCCCCAGGCTCAAGGTAATCTCCAGGCACTCCAAAGCGATCGTCCCCTCCAATCCCCCCGCCTCGCTCAACCGCCAAAACCCGTCGCCCACACGCTCATAGATCTCCACCTTGGCCCGATCTTGGGCAATCAAAACGTAAGCCATCAAAGAAGGAATCTTCCGATAGTTCTCCGCCTTCTTCCCCCGATCATATGCCTCCGTGCTAGGCGATAGCACCTCAAACAAAACCGTCGGATTCAATGCCGTCTCCCCGCGCGGATCTTCAGAGTCGAACTTCAGTTTGCCGCAATAAACCGCCGCATCTGGGTACGACCGCAATCCACTAGCCTCGACCTTCAACCGCAGATTGCTCTCATACGCCGTGCAGGGTTTGCCCTTCAACCGATTCCCCAATTCCCTCAGCAAATTCGCTGAAACAAGACTGTGCCTCGCACTCCCTCCCGCCATCGCAAAGATCTCCCCATCGAAAAACTCACTGCGATACTCCGCCGCCTCTTCGAGCGCATAATACTCAGCGACGCTGAATCGATGAACTGGTTGTGCTAGACCCATAAGGCAAATCTTACCTCACCCCCTACCCTTTTCACCAACAAAATCCACCCTCCTCCTCTGCCTCCACCCCTCCCCCTTTTTTCTGCCCCCCTTCTTCCTGCCAGCTCCCCCAAAAAAAAAAGAGAGCGGCCCTCTCGAGCCGCTCTCCATGAATTCTAATCTGAGTCTCGCAGAACTTAGCCCTGACCAGGACGCCATTCTTCGGTGGCAAACTTGAACGCCTGCTCCAGACCCACGAGATCCGTGCTCGGACGCAACGCGTCGAACGCCTGGCTCTCCTTCTGGATGTCTTCGGCACTGTAGTTCATCGCTTTCAAGGAAAGGCCAATCCGGCGCTCCACCTTGTCCACCTTGATCACCCGCGCTTCGACTTCGTCGCCGACGTTCAACACGTCCTTGACCTTCGCCACGTGATCTTCGCTCAACTGGCTGATGTGCACCAGACCGTCGATGTCGTCTTCGAGCTCCACGAAAGCGCCAAAGCTGGCGATCTTCGCAACCGTGCCCTTGACGATGTCACCCACCTTGAAGCGACCGTCGATCTCCGACCATGGATCGGTATCAAGCTGCTTGATGCCAAGACTGATGCGCTGGTTCGC
>JAIYDW010000202.1 GCA_027487315.1 Verrucomicrobiaceae bacterium
AATTTGACCGAGGACGAGCCCGTGCAGGCGGCGATTGACGCTGTGGTGCGGGGCTTTGGTGGGATCGATATCGTGGTGAGCAATGCGGGGATTTTTCCGAAGAACGAGTTTCTTGGGGAGATGACACAGGGGGACTGGGATCGGACGATTTTGATCAATTTGACGAGTCATCAGAAGTTGATGAACAAGACGGTGCCGTTTGTGAAGAAGGGGGTGGATGCGAGCATCATCTTTGTGGGGAGTCGGAACTTTAAGGCGCCGGGGCCGGGGGCGGCGGCTTATTCGTGCAGCAAGGCGGCGTTGACACAGTTGTGCCGAGTGGCGTCGCTTGAGTTGGCACCTAGCAAGGTGCGGGTGAACATTGTGCATCCAGACGCGGTGTTTGATACGAAGCTGTGGACGCCTGAGGCGTTGGAGCGGAGTGCGGTGCGATACGGGATGACGGTGGAGGAGTATAAGACGAAGAATTTGATGAAGGTGGAGATCAAGTCGAAGGACATCGGGAACATGGTGGCAGCGATGGCATCGTCGTTGTTCTCGAAAGTGACGGGGGCACAGATTCCGGTGGATGGCGGAAATGATCGGGTGATTTGATCACTCCGATTTGTTTCAGGGCGTGTCTTGCAAAGCAGAAAGGGTGATGCAGGGTGGCGACCCCATGGTTGACCTCGTCTCTCAATTACTCGCATTTTTCTTCAAGCAAAGTCCGTCCGTTATTTGGAGGCGGATTCGTGAGCGTGACATGCCGTGGATTGTGCAGTTGGCGGTGTATGGGTTTTGTGGGGTTTTGGCGACTGTGGTAGCGGTCACGCAGATTGTGATTTTATCGAAAACGGTCATTCCAGCCTATGAAGGTATGATGGTGGACGGTGCGGCGATCAGTGATGACTTGAGGGCTAAAAATCTGCTGATCAACAATACGATTTCGTTCCTGACGACGAATGTATTCGTCTACTTCATGAATGTGATGCTGGTGTTTAAGCGGGGGAGGCACCATCCCTGGATGGAGTTTTTGTATTTTACTGTGATTAATGGGCTGAGTTTTGGGCTGAGTCAGGTAGCTGGCCCTTGGCTGGTGCATCAATTCGGAGTAGGAACCAATGTGGCGATTGCGACGAACACGGTGTTTGCGGCGCTAATCAACTTCGTGGCGCGGAAGTTCTTTGTGTTTAAGGGGTAGCTCAAAATTCCATGAGACAGCGGGTGGAATGGCGGTAGATTAGGGGACTATGCCAACAGGAGTGGAATCTTTTTTTACCCCCTTTAACACGTTTTTGATGGGCTTTGCGCTCGGAGCGGTGTTTCTCATCATGGCGATGTATTCGCACTGGAAGACGAAACGCGAGTTCAAGCGGTATCAGAGGCATTTGAGTGACAAGCTGGAGTTGGACTCGAGGAACATTCAGGAGTTGAATAAGGAGCGGTCGAAGCTGGCGCAGGAGAGTGAGCATTTGAGGCTGCAGGTGGCGCGGTTGAATGAGAAGCCGGAGAACAAGTTGCAGCGGGAGTTGGAGATTTTGGCGAGAGCTGAGAAGCACATGATGATCAATGCACCGGGGTTTGCGCCGGCGTGGGAGATGGCGAAGTCGCAGGCGATGTCGCAGCTGGAGACAGAAGAGAAGGGGATGTCGTTTCCGCAGAAGATCTTCCGGAAGTTGCTAGGACCGAGTTCTGGAGGCGGTCAAGCGGCGTTGGCAGAGGCCTCGGCGGGATCGAGCAACGGAAGCAAGTCGGAGTCAGGATTGGGGTCGGGGCAATAAGTTCCGGAGTGCAGGGGAGACTCGATGCGATCTTGGAATCTGACAGCCTGGGCGGACTCGCGATTTGTGATGCCGGAGAGGTCATTTCGGGGGATCATTTTTGATTGTGACGGGACGCTGGTGGACTCGATGCCGATTCACTATGTGGCGTGGGTGGAGTCGTTGAATCATCATGGGGCGCCGTTTGACTTTACGGAGGAGATTTTTTACTCGCTGGCAGGGGTGCGGGAGCAGGATGTGGTGAAGATGTTGAATGAGCAGTATGGAAGCGCGGTCGATCCGGATGGGGTGGCGGAATACAAATTTGAACTATTTCAGAAGCGGATGAAAGAGGTAGGCGAGATAGCGCCGGTGGCGGATTTGGCGCGGCGGGCTCACCTGGAGGGGATGCCGATTGCGGTGGCTTCGGGGAGTGAGGAGGAGACGGTGCGCGGGGTCTTGGTGGCGAATGATTTGGAGCGATTGTTTGAAGTGATCATCACGCCGAAGCTTGTGCAGCGGGGGAAGCCGGCACCGGACATGTTTTTGTTGGCGGCGGAGCGTTTAGGTGTGGCACCGGAGGATTGCGTGGTTTTTGAGGATGGGGAATCCGGGATGCAGGCGGCGCGGGCGGCGGGGATGGCAGCGGTGTTTGTGCCACGGACCGTGCGGTAGGGCAGAAAAAGCCCCGACCGGCGAACCGGGCGGGGCTGGGTGGGAACCGGAGTGTCCGGTTGCGCTATCAGACTGGGAGCCAGCCGTCGCGATAGGCAGGGCGGGCGACGTATTGGTTTGCGGCCTCGGTATTAGTGACCTTCATAGCGGCTTTGTCCCACTGGACGCTCTGTTGGGCGCGTACAGCGAGGTTGCCGAGGAGGACGAACTCGGTGAGGGGGCAGGAGTAGTCGAAGTTCGAGCTGGGTTTTCCGCCATTGACGATGTGGTGGGCCCACTCGCCTTGGGGGTTGTTTGGCATGACGCTGCGCTCTTCGGTTTGTTTGATTTTGCCGGCCTTCATATCGAGGCGCACCTGGGTGTAGCGCTCTTCATTATAGATGACCGGGCTGGAGCAGTAAGCTTCGCCTTCGAAGACGGTGCCTTCGGTGCCGATGAACATCATGCCGCTGCTGGCCTTTTCGAATGACTTTTTGGCGAGGTCGCTGGTCATGTGAGGGGAGATTTCGGGCTTGTTAGGTGAGCCGTCTTTCATGCCATCATTCCAGGTGACCTTAAGGGCCTTGTGTTTGCCAGCCGGCATGTGGTAGACCAAAGAACTCCATTGGGGAGCACAGGTGGCGCTGATTTGACTACTTACGGCGTCGATTTTCTCGGGGATAAGTTGCCCGAGGATGGAGAAGGTGGCATCCATGATGTGGCAACCCATGTCACCGAGGGCGCCAGAGCCGAATTGCCACCACCCACGCCAGGAGAAGGGGTGGATGCTATTGTTGCCTTTCCAAGCTTTAACGCCTTCGGGCATGACCATTTCGAAGTAGGGTTCGGAGGCTTCGGTGGAAAGCCAGAGGTCCCAATCGAGATTGGTGGGGGCGTCCATGACCTTTTTCTCGAAGGGGTATTGAGGCCAGATGGGGCGGTTGGTCCAGAGACGGATTTCCTGAAGGTCACCGATGGCACCTTGTTCGATCCATTCTTTAGCGAGGCGCTGGCCTTCCATGGTGCGGCCCTGGTTGCCCATTTGGGTGACGATTTTGGCGTCGGTGGCGGCTTTGTGGAGATTGCGGACCTCGGAGATGTAGTTGCAGAGAGGTTTTTGGACACAGACGTGCTTGCCATGTTTGATGGCGTGCATTGCTGCAGCGTAGTGAGTGTGGTCGGGGGTTGAGACGATGACGGCGTCGATGTCCTTGGCCATCTCGTCGAACATTTTGCGGAAGTCTTTGTACAGCTTTGGAGCTGGTGGTGCTTTTTCGCCGGAGTCGAGGTGGTGTTTTTCGCGTTTTTTGGCTGCTTCGTCGAGGCGGTCTTGATCGACATCAACGAGGGCGACGACGTTGTGGCCGAGAGTGATGGCTTGGGTGTCGGACTGGCCTTTTCCATTGGCGCCAATGATGGCGATGTTGAGACGCTTGCCTGCGGCGTTTTGACCCCTGAGCAAGAGGTTCGGAGCCGTGAAGAGGCCTGCAGCGAGGCTGGCGGAGGAGCCGATGAAGCGGCGACGTGAGAATGCGGAACTTACCATGGATTTTTCGATTCGTAGGGTTTGGGTTGGAAGGCTTGATGCGTTGGGAACAAGGCCGGAAGAGAACAACGAAGATCACCTTCGGTTATTGCACAAAAGAGCGTAGGCAAGATGGAGATTGGAGTCGAGACCGAAATCGAGAAAGATCGAAAGAATAGAAAAGGTGTTGCCAGTTGAAAGTGGCTCTGCCAGCTTACGGGCTAGTTTGGGCGCGGTTTTCAACCCGGACCGCCATCCGACTCTCTTCTAATGAATTCGATATTGATGTCTCAAGGTATTGTTTTGTCCATCGGACTGGCTGCGGTCGGGCTGGTCGTGGCCGCTGTGTTGATTCGGCAAATTTTGGCAGCGTCTGCCGGCAATGAGAGGATGCACGAGATTGCAAAAGCTGTGCAAGAGGGAGCGAACGCCTACCTTAACAAGCAGATGACCGCAGTGCTGGCGATTGCAGCTTTGATGTTTGCGGCTGTGTGGTGGTTGAGAAACGGAGCTACTGCGGCTGGGTTTGTGGTGGGGGCGCTGTGCTCGCTGCTGGCGGGTTACATTGGGATGTTTATTGCGGTGCGTGCGAACGTGAGGACGGCGCAGGCGGCATCGGTGGGGTCTCATCCAGCGCTGCGGATTGCTTTCAATGGGGGCGCAGTGACGGGGTTGCTGGTGGTGGCTCTGGGTTTGATGTCAGTGGCGGGGTTTTACCTGATTTCGTTGAAGCTGAATACGGGCAATCCGAACGCGGTGAAGATCGCGATTGATTCTCTGGTGGGTCTGGCGTTGGGAAGTTCTCTGGTGAGCGTGTTTGCCCGACTGGGCGGAGGGATTTACACGAAGGCTGCGGATGTGGGGGCGGATTTGGTGGGTAAGATCGAGCAGAATTTGAACGAGGATGATCCACGTAATCCGGCGACTATTGCCGATAACGTGGGGGATAATGTGGGTGACTGCGCGGGAATGGCGGCGGACGTCTTTGAGACGTATGCGGTAAGTTTGATTGGCGCAGTGCTCGTGGGATTCCTGACGACGAGCGGAGGTGGAGATGGTCCTTTGGTGTTTCCGTTCGTGTTGTGCGGATTGTCGATTATTTCATCGTTGATCGGCATTGGGTTTGTGAATTTTGTGAAGCAAGAGGCGACCAAGGCCTTAGTCGGTGGAGTGGCGGTTTCGGGAGTGATTTCGGCGCTGTTATTCAAGTGGGCGACAGCTGAACTTTTCCCACAAGGATTGAAGGTGGGAGAACGGTTGGTGACGAGTGATAGTTTGTTTTATTGCGCGTTGGTGGGGTTGGTGTTGACCTTCTTGGTGGTGTGGATCACGAACTATTTCACATCGACGCATCACCATCCTGTGCGTCGGATTGCGAAGGCTTCGGAGACCGGGCATGCAACGAATATCATTGCAGGGATCAGTGTTGGGCATCATGCTACCCTGCTGCCAGTGCTGGCGATTTCGGCATCGATTTGGTGCTGCTATGATTGGGCAGGATTGTATGGGATTGCGATTGCGGTGGTGTCGATGCTTAGCTTATCGGGGATTATCATCTCGTTGGACGCGTTCGGGCCGATCACGGACAATGCTGGCGGGATTGCGGTGATGTCGGGGTTACCTGAGGAAGTGCGCAGAATCACGGATGAACTGGATGCGGTGGGGAACACGATGAAGGCAGTGACCAAGGGTTACGCTATTGCTTCGGCAGGCTTGGCGGCGATGGTGCTGTTTGGTTCTTACGTTGAGGATTTGAAGGCTCACCTGCTTCATTTGACGGGTGAGATTCCGAATCTGGCTTTTGATTTGACCAATCCCCATATCATCATCGGGATGTTCATCGGGGGGTTGCTACCCTATTTATTCACGGCGTTCAGCATGGATGCGGTGGGGAATGCGGCCGGAGCTGTGGTGCGCGAAGTGAGGCGACAGATTCTGGCGAAACCCGGGATCTTGACTGGGCAGGATGTCCCTGACTATGGCGAGTGTGTGGGGATTGTGACGAAGGCGGCGCTTCGTCAGATGGTGGTGCCTGCATTGCTGCCGTTGGTTTTTGTGATTGCCGCCGGATTCATGGGCAAGGAGGCGTTGGGCGGGTTGCTAATCGGGACGATTGTAACGGGATTGTTTGTGGGCATCGCGATGACATCTGCGGGCGGGGCCTGGGACAATGCGAAGAAATACATTGAAGAAGGGAATCACGGGGGGAAGGGCTCGTTTGCTCACCAAGCGGCGGTGACGGGAGATACAGTTGGTGATCCTTACAAGGACACAGCAGGACCAGCGGTGAATCCGATGATTAAGGTCGTGAACATCCTGGCGATTTTGATGATTCCTGTTTTCTTCAAATAAGGTCAGCTGAATCTCCCAAGCAACATTTTGATGCTCGCATTGGGCCCGTAGATCAGGAGGTTTTTCTTTTCAATCCGTCAATGGGTTATTGGCAGGATCTCCGACCAGAAGGCTTGTTTTGGCACGATTCAGATATTCTGATATTTTATTTTGTGGTGAAAGACTGTTGGCCCAGTGACGTAGGTTGATTGTTAGGCTTTAAGTTGAACTACCCTTTTAAAACTCAAATACCCTCTTTTGATCATGAAAATGCACCCCAATTGCCAAGGTAATCACCTCGACTTACGTGGTGGTGTGAATAGGCGCGATTTTTTGTATGTTGGAATGATGGGAGGTATTGGACTTTCGTTGCCTGAACTTCTTCGTCTTGAGGCCGCAATGGAGGTTGCGCCGGTCGAGAGCTTTAAGCCGGTAGCTGATTCGATCATTCACATCTATCTGCCTGGTGGGATGGCGCAGCATGAGTCTTGGGACCCTAAACCCTTTGCGGCGCCCGATTATCGTGGTCCTTACAGTCCTATTAAGACGAGTATTCCAGGTGAATATGTCGGAGCAACGTTCGCCGAAACGGCCAAAATCATGGATCGCTTGACTGTGATTCGTTCGATGACCCATGGGGAAGCTGCTCATGAACGTGGAACACACAACATGTTTACAGGCTACAGGCCGAGCCCGGCAATCAAGTTTCCGAGCTTTGGATCAGTGATCTCGCACGAACTTGGATCGCGTGAAAACTTGCCTCCGTATGTTGCTGTGCCGAATCAGTCTATTCCTGATCAAGGGACAGGTTATATGAGCAGTGCGTTTGGACCTTTTGCGCTGGGCAGTGACCCAGCCGATAAGGGCTTTTCGGTGCGTGATTTGCTCTCCCCTGCGGATATCGATACAAAGCGTTTTGATCGGCGGCGTTCGCTGCTGGGTACGGTGGATGAGCATTTCCGAACGATCGAGAAGTCTGACTCGATTACGGCTATGGATAGTTTTTATCAGGCTGCCTATGGCTTGATCAGCAGTCAGAAGGCAAGGGAGGCCTTTGATCTGACCAAGGAACCTGAAAAACTGCGTGACGAGTATGGTCGCAATCAGGCTGGACAAAGATTTTTGCTGGCTCGGCGATTGGTTGAGTCGGGCGTGCGGATGGTTTCAGTGACCTACGGAAGTTGGGACCACCATTCGAATATCAAAGGATCCTTCGATAAGGGCGGCCCTGAGTTTGATAAAGGCTTTGCCCGTTTGATCCGCGATTTGGAAGACCGGGGAATGCTGGACAGAACACTGGTCTTGGTGAGTTCCGAATTCGGACGCACCCCAAAGATCAACAGTACGAATGGACGGGATCACTGGCCACGCGTCTTTTCGGTGGCAATGGCTGGTGGCGGCGTTAAACGCGGATACATTCATGGTGCATCTGATGCGCTTGGAGGGGAACCGGACCGCGATGCCGTTGGCCCAGAAGATTTGGCCAAAACCATGTACCGTTTGCTTGGTATCAATGGAGAAAAGCGGATCGTGGCCGATGGTGGGCGTCCGATCGACATCATCAATGGTGGGCGAATTATGTCTGAACTACTGGTGTAGTCGCCGAGATACGTCCACTGAGGGTGACTTGACCTTCTAGAAGACAAGTGCCGTCCGCTGAGGTGATCATTCCCGTCGCGAGGACTAGGCTATCTAGGCGCCCGGAAATGCGTGCGTGAATGCGTAAGACGTTTCCCGAGGTAATCGTGCCCAGGATCTTAACTTGTCTAACTGCCGTCAGTTTGAGTTCCGCGAGTGCTGGGATTGTTGGATCTGTTTGAGCTGCTATGCCAGCAACTTGCGCGAGGGCCTCAATCATCAGCACTCCAGGCATGATTGGGTGGCCTGGAAAGTGCCCAGACAGGAAAGATGCTTGTTCTCGCAGTCGGTATAATCCAACTGCCTCAAGACCCGGAGTGAGGGACTCTAGCTGATCGATAAAACGAAACTCTGGACCGTGAGGAAGGGAAGCTAGTGCAGAGGTGAGGTCTGTTTCGTTGAGTTCAGTAGCCATGTTCGTTGAAGGCAAGGGGTTGCTTTTCGTATGTGTGAGGGAAAATGATTTCGCGAAAGATATGGTTTGCTGAAATGGAGACTACTGAGATCGTCGTTGTACAAATATGTCCAGTCGACTCTTCCGATCTCTAGCCGTTTCCTCAACCGCTCTTTTGCCCATTGCGTTTAGCATTGGTTCGATGTCAATTCTCTGTGCCGCCGATGCTCCAAAAAAAATCTTGGTGGTGACGGTGACAACTGGCTTCAGGCATTCTTCCATCGAAACTGCTGAAAAGGTCATTGAGGACCTAGGTGAGAGATCGGGTGCATTCACTGTGGATTTTGTCAGGCAACCAGAGGGCCAGCCCAAGAACCCTGGGCGCCCGCCTGTAAAAACGAGTAGTGAAAGCGATGCTTCATTCGACGCCCGCAAAGCGTCGTTTAGTTTGGCATTAGCCAAGTACAATGCTGCGAATGGGGAATGGAACAAGTCTGTCCAAGCCTACATGGCAAAGCATATGGCGATTGATAGGCTCAAACAATACGATGGTTTTGTGTTCGCCAACACGACTGGGGACTTGCTGCTTCCAGATAGGGAAGGGTTTATCAATTTGATCGAAGAGGGAAGGGCATTCATTGCGATGCACTCTGGCTCAGATACGTACCATCCCTTCCGTCGCTATGTTGACATGCTTGGCGGCGAATTCGAGACGCACAAGGCGCAAGTCGAGGTACAACCTGTTGTCCACGATCCAAAACATCCTGCAGTTAAGCAACTTCCAGACGGGTTCAAGGTGATGGACGAGATCTACATCATCAAAAGCTTCGAGAAATCCAAAGTGCATGGATTGCTAGGTCTCAATGCGCATCCAAACGAAGGAACAGAAGGCTATTTTCCTATCTCGTGGTGCAAGGGCCTTGGGAAGGGGAGAATTTTCTACACCTCATTGGGACATCGTGAAGATGTTTGGGATCCCACATGGAATCCGGCACAGCGCAAAAACCCACCCGAAATTGCGCAAGCCTACCAGGAGCATATTCTCAACGGGATTCGATGGGCCCTGAGGCAGATTGAGGGAAGTGATGAATTGGGTAACGTCCCTTAGCGGTTCCCATTACCCATGTGTGCTATCAAATCTGCAATGTCTTGTGTCGTGAGGCCTAATTGAACTGCAGACATCATCATTGAGCGCGTCATTTTTTCCCGTTTGGCGATACTCTTCTTCGGCACGTACTGGGTCTGACCGCCAAGTGAACGAATCATGACAATGTCACCATCCGTAAGGATCATACCCTGAATGGTAATGCCATTTTTGGTGGTGATCTGGACGCCATCAAAGCCGTGGGCAATTTCTTTGGACGGGTTGATTAAGGCCTCCGCGATCACCGTTGGAGGCTGAGTTTTACCCCATCCAGTCAAGTTTGGCCCAAAATTCACTCCAGTACCTTCTATCTGATGACACATGTAGCAGCGCTGAATGGTAGCGGCTCCCTTCACGGGGTCGCCGTTTAGAGCAAGGACGGCGTTTATGTCAAATCCAGTCGGGTTTGGCGGTGCCTCAGGAGTCGAAACTGATACGAGGTTAGTCGAATTCGGGTCGAAAATGCCTTCCTTTTTTAAAAGTTCGGGCAAACCAAAAGCTGACCATTCATCCGTGCTGCGTTTGATTAGCCACCAAAGTGCATGATCCTTTAGTGTGTTCGGATTGCTTTTGGCTACTGCCATGAGGGCTTGTGCGGCGGAGAGATCGGGGATGAACGCAAGAGTATCGATTGCGAGGCGCCGATCCGCCTCATTGAGTGAAGAATTTATGGCTCGTTTTGCGAGTGCAGAAACTGCATCAATAGGTGTGAGGCGCCAGGTGATATGGGCAAAGTTAGATGTCCACTGGATGGGGTCGGATTTGCCGTGGACTTCATTTAAGGCTTTCCAAACTTCACGTTCACGTCCCGTGCAGCCGATACCCCACGCCTCAAGGACATGCCGGTCTTTACCATCGCATCTAGAAGCCAAAGTGACGAGGATGGGGACCGCTTTCGCATTTGGGACATACTTGAGTGCGACCGACAACTCTGCACGAACTCCGGGATCGCTGTCGCTTGCGAGTTCATCAGCGAAGGCCATGATATCAAAACTTGCTGCACGCAAGGCCCGGAAAGCGAGAAGTCTCTGGCGAGCGTCTGGGGACTTGAGAAGGGCGAGAACCTTTGTGACGCCGCCGTCGCCGAGTTGAGCCAGAAGCCAAACTGCCCGAGCAACGATGTAGGGGTTATCCTTTTCCAGCAATGCTGCGACAGGTTCCACCGCCTTGGGTCCCAATGCCTTAAGATGAGAAAAGCCTACGTGACGAGTGTTGATCGCAGGACTTTGGAGGGCTGCTATTTGGCCTTCCAATGTCGAAAAATTGATCGAAGGAACGATTGATTTGAAGCCTTTGGGGGCGATGCGGTAGATTGCGCCTGAGCAGGTTTCATCAAGGTCGGTGTGGCCGCCTGTCCGAGAATCATACCAGTCACTGACATAGATGGCACCATCAGGACCGACGCGGACACCTGATGGGCGGAAGAAGAACGTTTTTTCCGCAGCCAAATTATTGTTTCCTCCAACAAAATCAGAGCCCTTGAACTCGCCCGTCTTGTTGGTTGTAATGAAGTCGAAGCGATTCAGACTAAAGCTTGCATTTTTCGGCTGGGGAAGATAACCGAAAACCGTGTTTCGTCCGGTTTCGCAACTCAGGAGAAGACCGTTGTATTTGGGGGGTAGTGCACCGTTCTCATAGTAAGTCATGCCCGTTGGAGCACCTCCACCGTAGACATCGCCTGCCGGAAAGACACCGGGGTCGTCTTGTCTCCATTCGGCTGTCGGAATGCTTTGGCCGGGGCGCTGGTCTGCACGCCATTGGCGTTTGCCATCCTTTGAGAAGAAGCCGAGGTTTGCACCTTCAATCAGGTGAGTCACTCTACAGGCGGGCGGATCGTCGTTGTCGTTTTGGAAATGGTCTCCGAATGAGGTAAGGACTTGTTCGTAGGAGTTACGGAAGTTGTAACCATGAATGCGAGCGTCGGTGCCGTCTGGGTTCATACTTGCCGAAAAACCACCCACGTAGACAAATCCATCATCAGAGGGTTCGCCAACCCATGGATTATTGAGATAGCCACCTCCAATTCGGAATGTCTTCCCCGACTTATCGGTAAAATACGCTCCACAGTTGCCATTTGAGAAATACCATCGCCCATCAGGGCCTGCCGAAACAGAGTGGAGAGAGTGGTCGTGCTGAGCTTGCTCGAAGCCATTGAGCAAAACTTCTCTTTTGTCGACAGACGGGTCGAACACGAGGTCTCGATTTACGTCGGTGTAAACGATGAGATCAGGCGTGTTGGAGACGACAATCACGTTATCGAATACTGCGACACCCAATGGTGCACCGAGGCCCTTTTCTCGCACAAAGACATGGGACTTATCCGCTCGTCCATCCCCATCAGTGTCTTGAAGAACACGAACGGCATCGCCTTCTCGTGATCGTCCATCGTGACGACGGTAGTTGATGCCCTCAGTGACCCAAATGCGCCCGGCGTGATCGATGTCAATATTGGTGGGATTAAACAGGTCGGGGGACGCTGCCCAAAGAGTCACCTCGAGATCATCCGGAACGTGGAATGTGCTCGGAATCAAATGCTCAGATTTCACTGCCGCCGGATCGAATGCAGGTTGATCGTAATTGGGCCTAAAGGCAGGTGTGCCCGGCTCAACGGGAGGCTTTTCACGTTTTGCCTTCTGGGCGTGAACCTGGAAAGCTATAATCGAGAGTAATGGGATCAATAGTAGGGGGCGCATGCTTCGAGATAAGTTGATGCTAAAAGTCAGTGGCTAGGGCTTGGAAATTTTGGAGTAAGCCTGCCATGCGGATTCAATGTTGGCAGCTTTCTCGTCACCAAAGTGGAAGATAAAACGATGAAAAAGCCGAGTCGGACTCCCCGGCATCAGCGAGTACGATCCGTCCGTTTCTTCCGGATTGAGGCTCTTAGTGCCGAACGGATTTGCCGTGAATAGCCCATAAGTCCGGGAATGCCAATAGGTCGGAAAGCGGAAACTTGAAGGGTGATTTAACATCGCGATGCCGAGATGTATGCCTTCCACCGGGCCATGGTAGTCACACCACTTGGCTCTTTTAGCCCATGTGTTCGCGTCGGTGTCGCCATCACTATTGATCAATCTGCCTCCCAACTTGGAGTCGACGGCCATGCTGGTAGGAACACGGATGCTGAGGCCAGCATCTTTTTTGTCTGTAACTTGCACCGCGCCTTCCGAAGCAATCAATTCGATGTCCACATCGATGAGACGATTGTCACCATCGACCGAAAAAATCATGGTGCGTCTTTCTTCCAGGAGCTTTTTCCCCGATGCATCAAGGTAGTCGCTGAGTGCGACAATAATCGCCGAACCCTTTGCCACCTCGAGTTTTTCGAACTTGCGATGTTGAATGCGACCAAGCAGTTTGATGCGCTCCTTGGCTTTGATTGCATTTTTACCCTTCAGTTGCTCCTCAAATGTGGCTTTCTCGGCCCAAGTATCATATCCGGCAATGTCTTCGTGACCAAAGCAGAGTCCTCGATGGTGAGGGTGGTCGTGCTGCTCGCCTTCGATCATTTGCATCGGGTAGGCACGGGTCATGGCTTTCTGTCCTGGACCGTAGATTGGCCATAGATATGGCATGTTGGTCTCCTCGTCAGCTGCCACATATTCGGCGAAGACTTGATCATCGATTTTCACCAATGCGCCTTTTGCAGATGGATTCACAGTGAGTTCGGCCGATAAATTGGCTGACGCGGAACAAAGACCAATCAAAAAGAGAGCTCGGAGGGCAATCATGGTACTGGCGAAAAGGGCTAGCAGAAAAAACGTCTACGCTACTGCATTCCCTTCAAAAAATGTGTTTTGTGAGTTCATTCAAGAAGAGCGGATTTTAGTTGCACCTTCGTTGAGTCTATGGAGAACATCTGAAAGATGTTTTCTCTTTCCAACAAGGTAGCGGTGGTAACCGGTGGCGGTTCGGGCATAGGACGAGCCATTGCTGAGGCTTTTGCCCGGCAAGGAGCTGTGGTTGAAGTGCTCGACCTCACATCAGAAGCGGCACTTTCTACAGTTTCTCGAATCATTGCTGATGGCGGGCAAGCCTACCCGAATGCTTGCGATGTGGGCGATGGTGAGGCGATAGCGAGAGTCTTTGCCGACATTGAAGATCGGCGCGGCAAGATCGATATTCTCGTTAACAATGCGGGCGTGGCGCATATTGGAAATTTGCTGACGACCCAAGAGTCTGACATGGACCGCTTGTATCGAATCAACATCAAGGGAGTGTTCTTTTGCGCACAGGAGGCCGTCAGGCGAATGGTGGAAGCGGGCGGGGGTGTGATATTGAACCTTTGTTCGATCGCTTCGATGATGGGGTTGGCCGAGCGCTATGGCTACTCCATGACGAAGGGTGCAGTTGAAACGATGACCTACTCGATTGCGAAGGACTTTATTACGCAGGGCATCCGTTGCAATTGCATTTGCCCGGCACGAGTGCATACGCCCTTTGTTGACGGCTATTTGGCAAAGAACTACCCAGGAAAGGAAGCAGAAATGTTTGCAAAACTCAGTGCGGCCCAACCGATCGGTCGCATGGCGAAACCCGAGGAGATAGCTAGTCTTGCTGTTTATCTTTGCAGTGATGAAGCCTCATTCGTCACAGGAGCAGCCTATTTGATCGATGGGGGAGCGGTGAATTTGAGATAGGAATATCAAAGAAATCCCTTCGAATTCGTCAAAAAGTGCAATAAACCTTTAAACAGGCATTTTTTTTGAACTGACAAGGCTAGATGTTTTGTCTATTCTAGTTGTTAAACCTCCATTTATGAGCGAACCAGCACCCTCCTCAGGCAATACCAATCGCGCCCATCTGCCACCTCCACCAACCAGTGGGTCGGTCCCGGTCCCGGCTGGATGGCCCCCAGGTTATCCGCCTCCCGGCTATGGCCATCCCATGCCTCAAGGAATGGTGCCGCCTGAGGGATGGCCACAAGGGTATCCGCCTCCGGCGGTTGGGACAGCTCCAGCAGGTTGGCCACCCGGATATCCGCCTCCAGGATATGGTTATCCGGCTCCAACCGCAGGATCTGGCGCTGTTCCTGTGATACCGCCACCTCAATCCAACGCTTCAGCTTTACCTCCTACAAATGTGGCGGTTTCGGCAGCACTCGAACCTGAGGTTCCCATTTATGTGCCCGCTGAAGGTGAGATTTTCCACCCAGAAGCAGCGACCCATTTTGAAGAGGTGAAACCTCCCCATCCTTTCGTCAAACTCTGGAGAAAAGTCGGTGGCGGCTCTTTGACCTTAAGTCTGGCCATTCATGCTGGAATCATTTTGATCGCTGGGATCATCGTCGTCAGTTCGCAGATGATTGAAAAGGAAGTCGACTTCCTTCCCGGGGGCGGCACTGCTCAAGGCGCAGCAGCTTCTGCAGATATGAAGCATCAAGTGCAGCAGAAGAAGCGCACATCGCTCAACAAAAGCATGCCAATGAAGAAGATCGTGAGTAACAGCACGACTTCTGAAGTGACTTTGCCAGAGGCTCCACCAGATCTCTTGGATGTGCCGGATGTCAGTTCACCTATGGGTGGTGGCACTCTGGGGAGCGGTGGCTTCGGCAAGGCTGGGGCAGGGGGTGGTTTTGGAACAGGTATGGGTATCGGGGGTTCGGCTGGCTTTGTGAGCTTGCCTCCTTCGATGCGAAGCCGCTGCTCATCCGCCGAGCGATTGCAGAAACTTGCACAGAATGGCGGGTCGAGTGAGTGCGAGCGGGCTGTGTCCCAATCACTTGAGTGGCTCAAAACGAAGCAGAATGCTGATGGTTCGTGGGGCACTGCGAACAAGGCGGCCTATACCGGAATGGTGCTTCTATGCTACCTCGGTCGCTGTGAAACTCCCGACTCTCCCTTCTATGGGGACAATGTGATGAAGGGGATTATGTTTTTGGTCGAATTGGGTCAAAAGCACCCGAGCGGTATTTTGGCGGAAAACCCGACTGCCAATTCAGCTACCTATGAGCACGGAATTGCGACTTATGCTTTGGGGGAAATGTATACCCTTGCTCGTCTTGGGGCCAAACAACTCCCCGGCATGAGGGAAACCTTCGAGAAGGGGGTCAAACTGATTATCGATAACCAAAACACTCGGGGCTCCTGGACATATGGCGGCGACCAGGCAGGCCTGCCTATTGCTTACACGAAGGACAGCAAGGGTGAAGATCTCTCCGTTGCTGGCTGGCAGTATCAGGCGCTGAAGGCTGCGAAAAATACTAGCCTCAAAATTCCGGGGCTATCCAAGTCTATCGATAACTGCGTGGAGTACATTCTGTCCAAACAGACCAAGGACGGTGGATTTGGGAAAGATAAAAGGGACGACCACTACAATCAATGGAGCCTCACTGGTTGCGGGGTCTTGGGACTGCAGACTTTGTCAAAGGGCAAGACTGCCGCGATCAAGAAGGGAATTGGATTTCTTCAAGAGTTTCTCACAGCCGAACCGCTAGACTGGAATAAAAACTGCAACCTTTACTGCTGGTACTACTACACTCAGGCCTTCTTCCAGCAGGGTGGTGCGGAGTGGAAATTCTACAACGAACAATTTCTACCTCAAATTCTCGCC
Organism: Verrucomicrobiaceae bacterium; assembly: GCA_027487315.1. Taxonomy (GTDB): domain Bacteria; phylum Verrucomicrobiota; class Verrucomicrobiia; order Verrucomicrobiales; family Verrucomicrobiaceae; genus JAGRPD01. Next base: position 15,975 of record JAIYDW010000202.1, read on the forward strand.
GCCCAGCAGCCAAATGGCAGTTTCAAGGCGGGTCGAGCCAATTGGGCTGCGGGCGATGCCAAAAATGATATTTATCGTCAGGCGCTCTGCACCTTGCAATTGGAAGTCTACTACCGCTACCTGAAGGTCGCTGATCGAGACGAAGGCTCCATCTTTGAGTAGGATTACAGGCATTCATTGACAGACGCTTCGGGGAGGCGAGGTAATGGGCATGTCTTTGGCAAGCCTTCTATATCCTGTCATTAAGCCTCTGCTGTTCCGTTTGGATGCTGAAGCCGCCCATGAATTAACCACCCGTATGATGCGGGTCACTCACTCTTTGGGATTACTGGGGCGCGAGGCGATTGCTGATGGCCCACCAGTGTCGGTAATGGGTCTCAATTTTCCGAACCGTTTGGGCTTGGCAGCAGGCATGGACAAATCAGCCGCAGCGGTTGACGCTTGGAGTAAACTAGGCTTTGGGATGGTCGAAGTCGGCACCCTGACTCCGAGGCCTCAAACAGGAAACCCTAAACCGCGATTGTTTCGTCTGCCTGAGCATCGTGCCCTGATTAACCGAATGGGATTCAACAATCCTGGAATTCATTCTGCTGTGGAACGCCTTCGGCATCGGCAAGCAAAGGCGGTCGTGGGTGTCAACATTGGCAAGAACTTTGATACCCCGAATGAGACCGCCGTCGAGGATTACCTCATTTGCCTCAGGGCGACTTATGACGTGGCCGACTACGTGGCAGTTAACATCTCGTCCCCCAATACCAAGGGCCTACGAGATTTGCAGTCGGAAAACGCTATTCGCAGCTTGCTGATTGCTGTTCGTGCAGAGCAGGAGACATTGAAGGGTAAAACTGGAAGAACGGTCCCAGTTGTTGTCAAGATTGCTCCTGACCTGACGGGCGAGGGAATCTCAGATCTAGTGCGGGTTTTCAATGAGGTTGGGGTCGATGGGGTCATTGCTACCAACACGACAATCGATCATAACAGCGTCCGTCCGCACAAGTTTGCCGATGAGATCGGTGGCCTTAGCGGTGAGCCCGTTCGAAAACGATCCGACGAGGTTCTCACGGCGTTTAGAGCAGGCTTGAGGCCTGAGATTCCTTTAATCGGAGTGGGTGGAATCGTTACAGGAGCTGATGCAGCAGAAAAACGCAGGCTCGGTGCAGATCTAGTTCAGATCTATAGCGGCCTTGTGTTTCGAGGCCCTATTTTGATAAAAGAAGCTACTCAAATGTTAGTCGATAGGCATGGAAAGTGAGCCGTCCGTTTCATAAGGCTCGTAAACCGTGGCTTTTATGGTTGCGGCACGGCTCCAGCCTTGTAACATCCATCCTCAGACTCAACTATTTGTCACATGGACCAACCCAAATCTGCTGCTAAAGAGGCTAATACCTTGGATCTCAAACAAATTCGGCAAATTGTCGCACTCATGGCTGAGAATGACCTGAGTTACTTTCATTTTGAGCAGGAAGGTTCTAAAATTGAACTCCGCCGAGGATCAGACTTCGAAACAGCAAAAAACCTTCTCAAGTACCTTCCTACGGCTTCGGGATCGGCATCTGCTCCTGCGTATGCGTTACCAGCAACTCCGATTTCTGCAGCACCTCCGGTTAGTGCGCCTTCAGTTGAGGTCACACCTGAATCGGCAGGTCCTGCGATTACAAGCCCAATGGTGGGGACTTTCTATCTTGCATCAGCTCCGGGGGAGGCTCCCTTTGTAAAGATCGGGGATCAGGTGGACGAAAACACGACCGTCTGCATCATTGAAGCCATGAAGGTCATGAACGAGATCAAAGCTGAAACGCGCGGTGTTGTCGCCCGTTTGCTAGCAGTCGATGGAAAGCCGGTTCAATACGGCCAACCGCTATTTGAACTGAAGGCGTAACCCAACAGCAGATCACAGACGCTGTTTCCCATTCTTCTGGGAACAATCTACCTCTTCCATTCTTTACCCTTCCTATGTTTCGAAAAGTTCTAGTCGCCAACCGTGGTGAGATCGCCCTGCGCGTGATTCGTGCCTGCAAAGAGTTGGACGTAAAAACGGTTGCTGTTTACTCCGAAGCAGACGTCGATTCGATGCACGTTCATCTGGCAGATGAAGCGATCTGCATTGGTCCGGGACCCAGTTCTGAGAGCTATCTCAAAATGAGCCGCATCATCAGCGCAGCTGAGGTAGCAAATGTCGACGCGATCCACCCCGGATATGGTTTTCTGTCTGAAAATGCCGAATTTGCCGACATCTGCGAAAGATGTAAAATCAAGTTCATCGGGCCTTCGTCACGCTGCATCTCCTTGATGGGTGACAAGAATTCAGCTCGCGCCACAGCTCGTGCTGCGGGCGTTCCTGTTACACCGGGTTCGGATGGTATTGTTGCCAATGAAGAGGAGGCACTGAAAGTTGCTCGCGAACTTGGTTATCCCGTGATGATCAAAGCAACAGCGGGTGGTGGTGGCCGTGGAATGCGGCCTGTGTTAAACGAGGCGACTTTGATCTCCAGCTTCCAGGCAGCCTCTCTTGAGGCGTTCAAATGTTTTGGGGACGGATCAATGTATATGGAAAAGTTGGTCGAAAAACCTCACCATATCGAGTTCCAAGTCGTTGCGGACAGTCTCGGGAATGTGGTCCATCTCGGTGAACGTGATTGCTCGATGCAGCGCCGAAACCAGAAAATCATCGAAGAGTGCCCATCCCCAAAACTGCCTGATCATCTCCGCAAGGCCATGGGTGAGGCAACAGTTAGTCTTTGCAAAGAAATCGGATATGAAAACTGCGGCACGATCGAATTCCTTGTCGATAATGACTGTAAGAATTTCTATTTCATGGAAATGAACACTCGGATCCAAGTGGAGCACCCGATTACGGAAGAGGTCTACGGCTGCGATCTGATCAAGGAACAGATAAGAATTGCCGCTGGATTACCACTTTCAGAACACGTGATAAATGCTGTGGCGCGAGGTCACAGCATCGAATGTCGCATCAATGCAGAGGATCCTTTTCGCAACTTCACACCAAGCCCAGGAAAGATAAAGCTTTGGTATACTTCAGGAGGCAGGGGAGTCCGCGTTGATACCCATGTTTATGCCGGCTACGAGGTGCCGCCTTTTTACGACTCGATGATTGCCAAATTGATCGTAACTGGAGCGACTCGCGAGATCGCGATTAAGCGCATGCGACGGGCGCTTGGGGAATTTGTGGTAGAAGGAATCAAGACCACAATCCCTCTCCAATCTCAAATTTTGACAACATCAGATTTCCAAAACGGAAACTACGACATCACTTGGGTGGAGAATTTTTTACGGGCTGAGGGATTGAAGGGTTAAGATTTGCGCAAGCCCTGCGATCGGCACCTGAAATGACTCGTATGGCCAACGACCCTGACGAAAAAAAGGTTCGTTTAGTTCACTGGGTACAGTATGCCGGATTTAGAGCGGCCGAAACAGGTTTTCGATTGCTTCCTATAGGGGGAGTCGTTCGCTTGGGTCGATTTATGGGATGGTGTGCCTATTGGATTGCCGGCCCTTATCGTCGACTTGCTCATACAAATCTTCGAATCGCCTTTTCGGGAGAGTGGACAGACGCTCAAATTCGAGCAACAGCGGTTGAGCATTTTGCCACACTCGGGGGAAATTTATTGGCTGGATTTAAGCTGCCGCTGATGTCCGAATCTGAGATCTTAAAACGAGTATCGAGCGAAGGGATCGAACACGTACAGGCAGCTGATCGTGAACGCCGAAACATTCTATATGCCGTCTGTCATCTCAGTTGTTGGGAGCTTTTGACCCAGGTTCCCACGCTTTATGTCTTTGGTCGCACCCCTGGCAGTATCTTCCAGCCTCTTTCGAATCCACTTTTGAACAAGCTGCTTCTTCGTCGTCGGCAGAAACTCGGATATCATTTGTTCGATCGGTCCGAAGGCTTTTCGGGGCCTATGAAATTTGTCCGAGAAGGCGGCTGCCTGGGGGTGCTGGTGGATCAGCATGCTGGGGATCATGGCGTATGGTGTCCCTTTTTTGGACGGCTAGCATCCACAACGCCCCTCGCTGCATTGCTTGCACGAAGAGGGAACGCGTTGCTGTTACCAATCATCATACAAAATGATGGAGTCGGATATTGGAAACTCAAGGTCCTGCCCGCAGTGACCGGCCAAAATGACGGAAATACAGAGACCATTGAACAGGTCACGGCGAATCTGAATCGAGTTGTTGAGAGTGTAATCAAAGAAAAACCAGCCGACTGGTTTTGGGTTCACAATCGGTGGAAGACTCCCAATCCCAATTTTCTAATAACCAATTACCGTCGCGGTGTTGCCCTCCCGGCCGATATGGCCTTTAGCCAACTCAAGCCCTTTGAGGTATTGGTTCGATCACCCAATTGGCTCGGTGACGCTTGCATGTCTTTTCCTGCTGTAAGAGCTCTAAAGATGGGCCGTCCCGACATTCGAGTGACCGTCTTTGGGCCAGATAAACTAGAAAAACTATGGTCATCTCTACCTGAGGTAGATGCTTATATTGGAAAAGTCGGAGGAGAAGGGCTTCACAAGGCATCAAATCGCATCAGGAAGACAAAAATCGAATATGATGCTGGAATCCTATTCACCAACTCAACCCGTTCGACCTTGGAATTTTGGCTAGCAGGGATCCCTCGGTTGGTTGGCTATTCGGGATCCGCTCGCATGCGATTGTTGAATCAGATGTGCCCAGAGTCTCCAAAAGGCACACGCCCCCTTCACCACACAGAAAGATACTTGCAGATTGTCAATCATGCTGGTGCTGTTGTTCATGATGCACGTAAGTTTAAGGGAACGGAGTCACAAACTGAAGGGCAGGGAGGAGGCTCTCACGATCTGCGACTCGGACTTTGTGCTGGTGCCGAATACGGCCCGGCTAAGCGTTGGCCGATTGAGCGTTTTGCCGAGGCGGCAAATCAGATCAGTGAGCGGCTCAAGCCAAAACAATCAGAATGGTTTCTATTTGGCGCGCCGGGAGAGACAGCGATGGGTGAGGCATTGGCTTCGCGGCTCGAAGTACCTCATCAAAATCGCATCGGCAAGACATCGCTATCCGAGTTGATCGCCGAACTTCAAAACTGTGATCTTTTACTGACGAACGACACTGGAACCATGCACCTGGCTGCAGCTTTGGGAGTTCAGACTGTATCGATTTTTGGCTCAACAGAGCCCTCACTGACTGGCCCAATCGGAGACAAACACCTGATATTGAGGCACCATGTTCCTTGCAGCCCTTGCTTCAAGCGTGAATGTCCATTTGGTCATTATGACTGTATGATCGGAATGAGCGTGGAGAAGGTTACTGACGCAGTACTCAGAGTGTTAGCGTGAGAGGGGGCCAAATAGAGTAACAAGTTTGGCACCCGCAGGATGAACCTAGTGTAAAGGAAAGGTTGGGCTCGCAGATGCATTTGTTATTACATACATTGTAGGTAGTTATAGAATTAGTCGCCCCAGCCTATCCCTTGCTGCCAATCAGCTTTCCAAAAGCGACACAAGATCATTATCGTTTAATCCCTCCATCATTGGGGCCCTCTCCTCAACGCTGGCTGAAACGAGCCCTCGCTTCTTTTCTTGTAGCGACAAAACCCTCTCCTCGACGGTTCCGCGCATCACGAACCGATAGGCATTAACTACGCGATTCTGGCCAAATCGATGAGCTCGATCAATTGCCTGTGCCTCCACTGCAGGATTCCACCATGGATCCATCAAAAACACGTGGTCTGCTTGGGTAAGATTCAGACCATAGCCTCCCGCCTTGAGGCTGATCAAAAAGGCGGCCTTTTTCGGATCCTCCTGAAAGGATTTCACTTGGCTTGGGCGATCTAGGGTCGCCCCATCCAAATAGGCATACCCAATCCCACGATTGTTCAAGTGCTCTTGACACAACTTCAGATACGATACGAACTGGCTGAAGATAAGTGCCTTACCGCCACCTGCAATCACGCCATCTAATAGCCCATCTAAAGCATTCCATTTGCCCGATCGCGCATAAACATCGACCGCTGTCAAATCACCTGCAGGCAATCCGACCAAACTCATATCACAACAGACTTGCCGCAATCGGAGCAATACGGTCAACATCGTCATTCGTGCGCCATTTTGCCCTGATCGACGTCGCGCATCACGGATAGCCTCTCTCCCCTCTTCCAGAACAGCCCGATACAATTCAGCCTGAACAGGACTCAATTCGCACCAAAAAACCTGTTCGATTTTTTCCGGCAATTCTTTCAACACGTCACGTTTTGTCCTCCTCAAGAAAAAAGGCCGGATTAATCGCCTAAGCCGAATCGACGCACTTGCTCTATCTCTTCCATCAGTGCGCCTCTCTAGAGGCTTTTCGAAGCGCTCTTGAAATGTCTTGCGATTCCCAAGGTAGCCGGGAAGCAAAATCTCAAAAATCGACCATAAGTCTCGAACACCATTCTCTATCGGTGTACCAGAGAGCGCCAAACGGGCCCCTAATTGCAAACCTCTAACAGCTTTCGCAGTATCAGTGTCCGGATTTCTCAAAAAGCTTGCTTCATCAAGAACTCCAATCGAAAACTTCAAGCGGGAATAAAGGGTTAAATCCCTGGAAATTAGAGGATAAGATGTGATTATTACATCAGACGCATAAAATTTTTCAAGCTGTTCCTTTCGGTTAGGCCCCTGGACCACAAGTAATCGTAAATCGGGAGCAAATCTTTGAAACTCAGCCTGCCAGTTTCCAATAAGGCTTTTGGGACAAACCACCAAGGCTTGCTGATGAGTGCTAGGCGATTGCTCAAAAAAGCAGCGAATAGCTGCAATGCTCTGAAGTGTTTTGCCCAATCCCATGTCGTCAGCCAGTAAAACCCCCTGCCCCGCATTCATCCGCTGAACAACCCAGGCTACGCCCTCCAATTGATACAACCTTAAAGTTTCGCTAAGACTACCCAACTTACCTTTCCACTCGTCAAGATTAATTATCTCATCCTTTGTTGCGGCCAATTCGAGGCGCGAAGCGAATGGTTGAAAGTAGCCTGCGTGCGCGAGTCCAACACGCATTGTATCTGGAGATAGTTCCACAGGCACGTCCTGGAGCGCTTCTTCAAATTCCTCACACCCTTCTGAATCAAGAACGTAATGTCTTCCATCTTTACCCTTCACGGTGTTTTGTCCGGAACGAATGAGACGAAGTGCATCCGATCTGGAGATTCGAAATCCGTTAGGCGCTTCATAGCGAAACTCCATTGCCAGCCAATCTATTCCTGGTCCACCGGAATTATTATGACGTTCAACAGTCGGTGATATTCGCTGTAACAAACTCGTGGCTTTGAGCCAGTCACTTGATTGCGTTACAGTGTAACGATTTGCGAGTTTTGGGAGCCCACTTCCGTAAAAGTGCATTGCCTCCCTGTTTCCTTTGAGGGCGAACAGTCCCGTAACTCCGTCAACTTGAAATCCGAGTTCCACTAAAAGCTCAAACAACACTCGTTCAGAATCAACATCTCTCACATAGAACAATGTTTCTATCTGCTGATCTTGAATAGGAAATGGATCCGATTGGGATGTGATTTTCCATTCAGTTTCATGGAACATTGCGGTTACATTTAGGAGCACTGTTTGCAAGGACCCAGAAACGCCAATCGAAAAACGAGGAGTGCATGGAACGACTTTGTAACGATTCGCTAGATTGGAATCGAGCTCAACTTGAAAGTATTCCTCAAGTGAACCTAGATGGAAAGGCAACCAATCAATCGGACGAAGAACTTCTTTCCCGAGTCTGGAATCAACCAATAACTCCTTCGCAATCTGGCCTACTTGTCCTCTCAAGTCCACTTTCCACGGATGAATGGTTCCCGTGCCCTCGTGGTAAAGCCATGTCGAATCGGCTCCTGCCGCTAGCAACCTAGGGACCGGGCTTTCCGCAAGTTTTAATGAGACAATGCTGGTTGACTCGATGCCACGGCGATCAAATTGAACCCAAAGCAGTGGGCGCAATAGGGCTTCTGAAACCTGGATAGGTCGGTGCATCCCGATTCCTGGTTTTCCAATGAAAATTCTCGGATGTTCAGCGGCGGCGGCCAACAATGAGTCCAATACTGAAAGGGACAAGGCCAATGGGGTGTTTCGCATTGGAACCTCATGGCTTTTGAGCCACCCAGCCAGTTTGGACCTCTCTCCTTCACCCTCCTCCAGTTTAAGGAAAGCCGTTGCTCCCTTTGCCTGAGAATCTCCAAATTGAAGGAGACTCTCGGGCAAATAGAACGACAATTGCCCCGAAGCAGTCGCCATGTCCGGGACTTTCACTGCCGTTTCACGGCTTGGCACCGAGCCTTCCGAATTTCCTTTGTTGGGTTGTTCTTTTCCCTGAGGTAGTAGACTTGCCAACCCAACGGCTAGAGCGTGTTCACAGATTTGTCCCGTTTTCCGCGCTACAATGCATGTGCAAAGATTCTCAACGTCTGATCGAGATCGAATCAATAATCCCGAGTTCAATTTGCTTTTTTCGCCTCCAACACTCCCCCGAATACACTCCGATGTCCGCTCTGTGACCTGAACTTTACCCGCAACCACAAGCATCCGGGCAGCTTTCATAGCCTGCCAGCCCCCAATTTCATGCAACCATTTCTCAGTGATCTCCATTTCTTTCTAGCGTGTTACCGACTCTTCATACACTGTCTTCCTTTCAAGGTCATTGCATATGCGGATTGTTGCCATAGCCAACCAAAAAGGAGGTGTCGGAAAAACGACATCCGCCATCAACTTGTCTGCTTGTCTCGCTGATCGAGGCAAGAGGACCCTGCTGCTCGATCTTGATCCGCAAGCCAATGCAACCAGTGGTCTAGGCCTCATGCAGGAGGACCGCGGTAGTTTGTATGCAGCATTGGTTGAGAATGAGGATGTTCATAATCTCATTCGCTCCACCCACTTATCCAATTTGTCCATCATTCGCTCCCACCAAGAACTCGCTGGGTGCGAAATCGAGTTGGCGCAGGCAGGCAATCACTTGGCTCGACTACGCGAGGTCCTACAACCTTTGCGGACGCTAAGCGTCTTTGATTATGTTGTCATGGACTGCCCCCCATCGCTGGGTGTTCTGATGACTTCTGCCCTTGCCGCTGCTGATGAACTGGTTGTTCCAATGCAATGCGAATATTTTGGTCTTGAGGGTCTCTCTAAAATCGTTCACATCGTTCAGCAGATTCGTGAATGCGGAGCTAATCCTGACCTTACACTTGAAGGGATTGTGATGACGATGTTTGATTCTCGGGCCAATCTAGGGCACCAAGTCGTTAGTGACGTGCGAGGCTATTTCGGTGAGGTTGTTTATGAAACGGTGATTCCTCGCACAGTGCGCTTGGGGGAAGCACCCAGCTTTGGTAAATCAATCATTGAGTATGACCCTACAGGAAAGGGGGCGCAAGCGTACCGAGCTTTAGCGGATGAGTTTCTGCGTCGGCGTCAACCAGCCCCCCCTTCCCTTCAGTCTTTCGCGGTTTCTTCGCCGTAGGTGTCGCTCGGCTAGAGGTCTTTGGGGGAACGAATAATTGGGCGAACCGTGCCCCTTTGAATTTCTCTGACAACCCTAGAATCGTTCTGGTCTCGAACAGCACCCCCTCCAACTGATTTCAACAAATGAGCAAGACCATCTCCAGTGAGGTCCGGAATTGGGGGATTGGGCGAAGTAAAGAGACGATTGGAACTGATTTGGTCTCGAATCTTCAAAGGTGCCTTTGCAATTGGTATGTCGGTATCCAGGCGAATAGTGGATCTGGATTGTGCAAAAACATTCCCAATATCGCGAAACCAATTTCCATCTAGCCAGACGCGAACTCCATCGTGCACGCCATGTTTGGTGATTGCTTCAATACTCCGGCCAGTCTTGCCTGAATCGAGATAAACATTTCCTATAAACTGGAAATCAAAACGCCGGTCTTTAGCGTCCTTCTTGTGATCCTCAACTCCAGTCGTATAGCGCGACCCTGATCGTCCGAAATCCGCGAATACATTGCTCACTGCCTCCATTTGCACATCCCATGGATCATTTTTCCGCATGTCATTGGCCTCAAACTGCGGTCCCCGCATCCAGTAGTGAGCGAGCACACAGTGGTGAATTGTTAAGCTGCTGCCGCTGCATAGGATACCATAAGCATGCTTGTCGCCGTAGGGGTGAAGTTTCGGATTCGCTAGAGGTTCAGCGAATAGACACCACTGGACTGTAATGCGCTGACAACGCACCACAGACAGTAATTCATCGCAACTCCAACTCAGGGACAAATGATCTAAAACGACGCCGCGACACTCGCGCAGGCTAACGCAATCCAAGCCAGTTGATCCCAAAGGTCGCTTTATTCGCTCCTTCTTCAACTTGCGAAAGACTTGTTCGTCCCCCAATCGCACGCGAAGGTGGCGCAAGATGACACTCTCACAACCCACGAACTCCAACGATCCTCCTCTCAGGCAAACACCTGCACCAGGCGCATCAGATCCATCGACTGTTAAATGGCCGTGCCGAATCAAAACTCGGTCTTTGAGACGCAAATCCCCCTCAACGCCAAACCGGATGATTCTTGGCCCTCTTTGGAGTAGTGCCCATCGCAGCATTCCCGGCAATGGCTTTTTGACATCGTCATCCAATCGCGTCACCATATGTATCGCTCCACCTGCACCTCCCGTCACGCCATGCCCCCAGCCATGCACCTGAATTTCGGCACCTGGAACGGTAGCGATCATCCAAATCCAAAAGATGCAAATGCGTAGTTCCATCCCTATCCGTCTACATGCATCGATCTTCACACACAATAAGCAAGTTAGCGGCCGTGCTACTCTTTATCAGTTTAGGTTCGACGATGATTGCCCGTGAAGTCCAAGAACACGGACTCTGGTTCGAACAGTGGATATGCGATACATTTTTCGACGGATATCGCCCCAGTCGATACACCCAGAAATGGGATATCCCTGCAGAGGCCAATACACGCCATGGTCACCTTCCTGTTAACCCCAAGGCAACTAAACTTGGTTCCCCCATCGGCCTCGGCGACGCCCTCCGCCAGTTCGATATCATCGACGGTCCTGACTCATTTATACTAATTGTTGGATTTTGGGAACAGACCACTCCCGCAACGAAGAGTTGGGTCAATACCCAAGCAGTGACGATCACACCCGAAAGATGGCGAACGCTTTGGCACCCGATCACCCGTGCGGATCTGTTGAGACTTGACGCCGTCATCAAGGATACATCACTTAGCCTTGAGGAAGCGCGAAAGCGTGCCAAAAAAATCAAATCAGAGCGGCCTTTCAGCGAAGCGCTGATCCAAATCAATCCCAAGATCGATCGTAGTCAGCGTAGACTCCAATGCAGCCTCAGCTTCAATGCCTTTTTTGATCACCTTCTTCCCGGAGTCTCTCGAGTATCCCAACCCAGTCCGACGCTATGGAATAGACCTATACCGGACATGCCTGATACGGCAGCCAGAACCTTTCAGCGTTGAAATCAAGATTTGAAAGTGCGACTATCCTGCCAGTTCAAATCATCGCACTATATCCGTTCCAACTTCACTGGGTAGGTTCCGCCTGACGCAAATTGGGCCACATACAGACTCCCATCCGCATCCACCACCATGTCATGTGGGTGCAAAAACACATCACTGGTGTTTCTCATTTCCCGCAAGGTGCCATCATCTGAGTATTCCGGCGCGGTGCCTCCTATGTTTGACACTACTTTCATCGTTTTGTCCAAGACCGACACGAAACCGCGTGAATTTTTGTCAGCAGGCCAATTGTCAGCAAGATGCGCAACAAAGTAAAATCCCTCTCGCTCTCGAATTTGCCTTGGATTTCCACCAGGCAGATCAACCTGCCCCCTTTTCTCGCCATTCAATCCCATTCTCAGCAGGTGCCTCTGGTCACTCATGGCAATCAAGATAGTGGGATCATGATTTTCGTTTTGCTCATCGATCATTCCTCCATGAGGCCCCCAATGAGCAACTCCACCCTCTGCACCTCCAAACACCCTTTCATACTTTCCTGTTGAATCATAGACTGCGATGTAGTCCTTGCCATAGCCATCCAGGATCAAAAATCGTCCATCTTTCAGATGCAATGTCCATGAGGGTTTGAATTCAATCTCCTTCAGATACTTGCCACTAGATTCCGGCCATCGCCACTCTTGCAAAACTTCCCCATTCAGAGTTGTCTTCACCACCCGGTGTGTTTGCAGACAGGTGATATAGAGCACCTCTCGCTCCGCCTCCGTCACAATGGAGAGTCCGTGCGCCCCTGGGAACTGCACCCCCCATTTACTCACCAGTTTACCTGCCTGATCATAAACGATGACGTTATTGGCTACATGATCAGTCAATAGAATCACATGGCCTTCTCGATCCAGCACAATCCCATGGCAATTCTTGACCGGGGTCTTGTCATTCAAAACGCCCCACCCAGGTAGGACTCGATATCGAAAATCGCCCTGTCCCAACTCAAGTGAGGAATTAGCACCCAACCCCATTGATGCTACCATAGATCCTCCTAGAACTGATTTCATCAATTGCCGCCTCGACAAAGAACTCTCATTCATGATTCGTTAGTGTCTGCCACAAACAAGTAGCATATGCAATGGGTGACAATCGATTCCTAAAACATGTCGAGCACTCGTTTGCCTGAAAGCCCGACCATGCTACCGCGTTCTCCAACCAGCCATGCGTTGCCAATCAATTCCACATCTCCTACTCTTCGCTGCCTTTTTCTTGGCCCTAAGCGCCTCCGGTGAATCAGCCGCCAATTTGCTCTCACAAACTGGTGTCAAAGGAGGCCTAATCGTCCATGTCGGTTCAACCGACGCCCAACTCACCACTTCCCTGCGGGCAAACGCCTCCTACCAAGTGCAGGCACTCACACGCGATCCCGCGACCCTTGCCACACTCAGAAAGGGAATTGGCGCCGCTTACGGCCCAGTCGCCGCAGACCTTCTAACGACACCTCACCTGCCCTACATTGAGAATCTTGTAAACCTTCTCGTCGTTGAGGATCCGCAAATCTCACGCCAGGAAATCGATCGTGTCCTCGTCCCTGATGGCGTAGCGCTCATTAAGACTGGCGACTCCTGGGAAAAAATCGTCAAGCCTCGCCCCCATGAAATGGATGAGTGGACCCACTATGCATATGATAGCAAAGGCAATCTCACCTCTAGAGATACGCTCGTCGGCCCGCCCAAGCGCATGCAATGGGTCGGCAATCCCCGCTGGTCTCGCCACCATGATCGCATGTCTTCCGTCTCTGCCAAAGTCAGCTCTGGCGGTCGCCTTTTCTACATCATGGATGAGGGCAGTCGCATTTCCATTCTCATGCCAGCCAAATTCATGCTCATCGCACGCGATGCCTTCAATGGCACCATCCTCTGGAAAAGAGACATCCCAGAGTGGAGCACCCACCTTTGGCCTCTAAAATCCGGACCCACCCAACTCACCCGCCGCCTTGTCTCCATTGGCGACAAAGTTTACGTGACTCTCGGCATTTCGGCAGCCGTCACCTGCCTCGATGCAGCCACAGGCGAGGTCATTCGAGAATATCCCGAGACCAAAGGCACCGAGGAAATCATCGTTCGAAATGGCACCCTCTACGCTCTCGTCAACCCAAATGCCGACCGCTTGAATCAAGAGTTTGCCGTCAAGGCACAGTCAGACCAGGCACGCGTAACCACTGAGTTCAATTGGGACGGGAAACCCCGCCAGTTCTATGCCATCGATGCAGACTCCGGCAAGGTTCTTTGGAAGAAGGAAGATCGAATCGCCCCCATCACCCTCTGCCTCGATGATACCCGCATTGTCTATTACAACGGCGACGGTCTCACCTGCCTAGACACCAAAACTGGAGCACCCAAATTCGCGGATACTCCAACCAAGCGCCGCGCACTTTACGAATTCAATTTTGCCCCGCGCGTCCTCCTTCATGGCGACGTCATTCTCTATGCTGGTGGTGATGGTAGTGAAAAAGCCCTCAACGCCGATACCGGAAAAGAAATTTGGGTAGCCCCCCACGAGAAAAGCGGCTACCGCAGCCCTGAAGATCTCATTGTCGCCCAAGGACTCGTTTGGAACGCCGGCACCACCAATGGCAATCAAACCGGCGAGTACACCGGACGCGACATCCTCACAGGTGAAATCAAAAAGCAGTTTTATCCTGACGTCCCCGAGGGCACCTATTGGTTTCATCATCGGTGCTACCAGGCCAAGGCCACCGAGAAATACATCATTCCCTCCCGCACAGGTATTGAGTACGTCGACATGGAAAAACAGCACTGGGACCTGCACCATTGGGTGCGCGGGGCCTGCCTGTATGGGGTGCTGCCAGCCAATGGCCTCACCTACGCCGGCCCTCACAATTGCGCCTGTTATCCTGAGGCCAAACTCGACGGCTTGGCCGTGCTCGCCCCAGCCCCCCGATACCCGATGCCTCCGCACACTCCAGACGATCAGCGTCTCATTCAAGGTCCAGCGTACTCTCAAACCATTGACGAAAAAGAAGCTGCTCCTGGTGATTGGCCCACCTACCGAGGCGACAATGCCCGCAGTGGTCACGCAAAGAGCGACCTTCGCACGGACCTTTCCCTCGCCTGGGAAGTTCAACTCACCCCTCCCCTTAGCGCCAGCATCTCCGCAGGTGGCCTGACCTACGTTTCCGAGGTCGATAAACATACCCTCCATGCCATCACAACTGCCACCGGAAAGACCGCGTGGACATTCATCGCTGGCGGACGAATTGACTCCCCTCCCACCTACTCGAAAGGCCGCGTCTTTTTTGGCGGCAAAGATGGTTTCGTCTATTGCCTCCGCGCCACCGACGGTGCTCTCGTCTGGAAATTCCAGGCCTCTCCTTCCCAACTCACCCATTGTGCCTGGGAAATGATGGAGTCCGTTTGGCCTGTCCATGGCTCCGTCCTTGTCGAGAACGATCTCGTATCCTTTGTCTCAGGTCGCTCTTGTTTCCTCGATGAAGGCCTCTGGTTCTACCGCCTTGATGCCAAAACTGGCGAGATGAAAGTCAAAGAACACTACGATGATCGCGATCCTGACACGGGGGGCTCCCTCAACGACCGCCACAAAACGCTGCAAATGCCCGTCGCATCCAATGACATCCTTTCAAGTGATGGAAAGTGGACCTTCCTGCGCACCCAAAAAATCGGAGCCGACGGCAAGCGCATCGAAATCGGACCCATTTCAGGTGACTTCGACAAACAAGGCGGCGCTCACAAAGGGGACGGTCAGCACCTCTTCGCTCCTATGGGTTTCCTGGACGACTCCAATTTCCACCGCTCCTACTGGGTTTACGGAAAAAGCTTCGCAGGTGGCCACGGCGGCTACTACCAAGCCGGCAAGTATGCCCCAGCTGGCCGTGTCTTGGTTCACGATGACAAGAACGTCTACTCCTATGGTCGTGAGGCCCAATACTACAAATGGACTACGACCATGGAGCACACCCTCTACTCCACCCCAAAAGACGCCGCCGCCGAGGCCTTCGCTCACAACGACGCCCTCACAGCACGCAAAGGCAACTCCGTATTGCTCGATGCGCAAGGCAAGCCCCTCTCGCTAGATCTCGCCGCCCAAGCCGATCCTCACAACGAATCCAAAGGCAAAGGGAAAGGCGGAGCAAAAGGTGCTAAGAAGGGAAAAGGTAACGCACCAGTGGCGTCAGCACCAACTGCCACTGCCCCCCTTCTCGGTTCCGTCCGCTTCCCCGACAACACTACCCTCGACCCAGCCAACAAAGCCTTCACTCTCGAACTCTGGGTTCTCCAAGACCAACCGAGCGGCACCCTGATCTGCTACGGTGGCCCCCAGCAAGGAATCGCCCTTGATCTTAGCGACAGAAAGCCCCGCTTCCACATCCGAGCCAATAGCCAGCTAACCACGATCACCGCCAAAGAACCCATCGGTGAAGGTTGGAGCCACATCGCCGCCACCGTGAGTGAAGACAAAGCCATGCGAATCTTTGTCAACGGCCTTCAGGTTGCTGAAGGCACAGCGTCTAGTCTGCTAACCAGCAAACCCAAGCGCCCCTTCTATCTCGGCAATGGAGAGGGAGTCGCCGAAGGCACCGCACTGCCCTACTCCGGTCTTGTTGACCAATTCGCCTATTATACCCAGGCTCTAACTCCATCAGAAATTGAAGCCCGATTTTCCTCTCCTGATGTCTTACCGAACAAAGCTGTTCTCTTCTGTAACTTCGACAATGGCGATTCACGTGATAACTCCCCTACTGGAGCCCATGGCATCGGTGCAGGCATCGAAAGCGGCAAAGGCAAAGTCGGCGGTGCCGTCTGGTTCAAAGCCCAAACGATCGCCACAGGTGGCAAAGCAGGTAAAGGAGAGAAGTCGTCTGGCAGTTTCGTCAAGCATACTTGGGACCGCTTCGTCCCCATCGTTGCCCGCAGTATGGCCCTCGCCGGCAATACGATCCTCGTTGGTGGCCCACCAGACATGATCGACGAAGAGTATGCCTTCGAACGTCTCGCCGCCCGCGATCCCGCCATCCTTGAGGAACTCAAAGAACAAAACGCTGCGATCGAAGGCAACCGCGGTGCCAAAATGTGGGCCGTCAATGTCGAAACCGGCGAGCAATCAACCGGCCTCGATCTCACCGCACCTCCCGTCTGGGACGGCATCATCTCCGCCAACGGTCAAATCTTCATCTCAACCGTCGACGGCAAACTACAGTGCTTCGGCAAGTAATCGATCCAAACTCCGAAATCCAAGGCCTGTCCGGGTGTCGAAATTCTCGTCAATCGGTGAGTCCTAAAGTCACTGATCAGGCACTTCCAAAAACTGCACCGCATCAGCAACCACCACCTTGTCCAATTCAGTCCCCTCATTGGAGATCCGCACCCACCCCGTACGTCCCGCGTCAAACTGAAACACTCCAAGACTCCGGAACAATCGTCCATGCTCTGGCTCCTTTTGTTGATTGATCCGAATGGTCACCTCTCCATTCGCATGCCGGATCGTTACCGGAGTTCGGGTGGATCGCCGCACATTGTAACAATGAGCGATGCGTACCTCGTATCGCCCTGACTGGGGAATCTCAGGCGTAAACGTCACAGACTTGAATCCCTTGCCAGCCTTCAAATCATGCAAGTATCCAAGACCGACGTAAGGTGGCGTGTGAGTTGAGTATTGCCACGCTCCCACCAAGTCCGCCGCCATCTCATCCACAACGATCCCAGGCAGCTTCTTCTGATCTGGAATCACAAAAGGCACCATCTCGGGCCGATCGACCTCACCCGGCCGATGGATATTCTCAAGCGCTTGCGGATGCCTCTGCAACGAATCTGCGGCAACAACACCCACTAGCCAGGAAAAAACCCCGATCGCCACCCACCTCACAACCGCCTCAATCCGTCTTCCGTCATCGGATTCGGGATTGCCTCATCAATGGCATCAATTCTTGCTAGTACCTCCGCGCTCAGCACCAAATCCTTTGCCTCCAGACTCTCGTTCAATTGAGCAACAGTCGTCGCTCCAATGATCGTCGACGCCACAAAATCATGCTGCTTGCTCCAAGCCACCGCTAAAGCTGTAACGGACACGCCGATATCACGTGCCACCTCTTGCAATCTCAAAGTGGTCTCCAGGGTCCGCTCATTCACAAAACGGCGTGCCATCTTTTGCTGCCTCGGCCCCCCCGCTTTCAGATAATCAGTAAACCGCGCCCCAGCAGGTAAAGCCCCGTCATTATACTTCCCCGTGAGCACACCTCCACCCAGGGGTGAATAGGGCAGCAAACTCACCCCTTCCTGTCGACACACCTGCGCCAACTCATTTTCACAGCGTCGGTTGATCAGTGAGAAATTGTTCTGCACCGTATCAAATCGTTGCAACCCATGCTTCTCAGCCTCCCAAAGATTTTTCATCAACCCCCAAGACGTTTCATTACTCGCCCCGATCGCGCGCACCTTGCCCCCTTCCACCAGACGGGTAAGTGCTTCAAGAATGTCTTGCTGTCTTGCGCCGTGGTCGGGCCAGTGGGTCTGATACAAATCCAAATAGTCCGTCTGCAACCGTCTCAAGGAGTCCTCACACGCCCTAGTGATTTGTCGCCGATCCAACGCTGTCAAGCCATGCCGAATCTCAGGCCTGAACCAACCATGACCGGGCCCTGTTACCTTCGACGCCAGAATGATTTGCTCGCGACACCCTCTCGCCTTCAACCACTTGCCCACGATCTCCTCCGTCACCCCAAACAATTTCGCGCTCGGTGGCACCGGATACATCTCTGCTGTGTCAAAAAAATCGATACCTGCCTCCACCGCCCGATCCATCATCGCAAAAGACTCCGACTCACTTGACTGCAACCCGAAGGTCATTGTCCCCAGACAAATGTCGGTCACCACCAACCCGCTTTTGCCAAGTCTCTTTCGATTCATTGCTCCAACCTTTCTGTGACGTCAGGTCAACGGCTCGCTGTCATAAACGATCACTTCAGCAAAGAACGGCTTACACGTCTTCACAAAGCGCTGATGATCTGGGCATGGCCCTTGGTAGTACTCGTGGTCCGCCATGGTCTTGAACTCCAAAATCAACGAGTAGTCGAATGAGTGATCGGTGACAGGCCGCTCTTCCGTCTTGGCAGGTGTCCCGACAAATCCAGAAGCCAGATAGGATATCTGTGGCAGCCTCAACAACTCCGCCTCAAACAAGGAACGTTGTTCCGACGAAAGATCATCCTTTAACCAAAAATACACGGTATGGGTCATACCCGTCATCCATAGCCCGCCAAGTCGGCCCCGCAAGTGCCAGCCATACATTTACAGCATTCTAAGAGCCCAAATTCAGATCCCGGCTACGAATCCGTTCATTCTCGAAGAGTCGCCAGCATCCCCTTGTGCTCTCCCTGGAATCCCATTCAACCAAAAATCCCGACGAACCCCTTGAGGCCGCAAGATCTCCTCGCCGCTCCTCGCAATCGCTTGGGTCAGTCACCTCAAGAGACCTGCCTGCATCCATCTCATTTACCAGGTTTCCGTTCATCCACCCCAATCACAAGATTGCGTTGCTTCCGCCATTCGGAGCGATGGTTAAACGCCCAATCCACGAGAGCAGATTCAAAGCCCACATCTTTCCCTGCCTTTTCACTCATCACCCACTTGTGCCTCATCAACTCCTCGCGTTCGCACAAAAACTCAGTGTACGGTTCCGCAGGCATCAGCAAAACAAAACACTATTAATCGGCCCATTAACAAGAGACTGACTACCGACTTTGCGGCATCATTGACCCCACTCCCGCAGCACCCTCATTCTTAGTGGGTCGATTCCAGGGCAACCCGCTCAAATCGGTAGGCGGCGGCACCGCTTTACGCCGCTTAGGCTCCGATGACTCGCACGCAACCATTGACAGACAAGAAACCGCTACGAGCGCAAACGATACCCCTTTTACCAAAGAGACGCGTGATGGACCTTTCATGACTTTAATGACGGTTTGTCTTGGATCAAATCGATGACTACTGGTAAAGATTTTCAAGGATCACCTTATCGCCAGGGGCAATGGAATAACCAGGAGTGAGCGTATCGGTCAGAATGTTGGCAATCGTCCTTCCTCCGCTCACAGACAGAATGCTAATCTTTCCAATGGTCTGCGTTCCACGAGTCACAATCAACTTGGTGCTTTCAGAGATCCCTTCAGGCTCGCCCGCATTCACCACCACGAATCCCCAGTCACTATTCACGGCAACAACAGAGAAAGACATGCTATTCCGCTCGAACGCCTTCTGCCGATCTTCTTTCTTCCGGGCAAGGTTATCCACCGCGCGCTGCACCGCCGCCACTTTGGACATTTCGGCATCAACCTCCGTCTGCTTGCTCTCAGACTTGGCTTTCAACTCAGCAATCCCCTGCTTGATTCGGTTGAGATCTTCTTGCAGTGTCTCAGGCTTAACATCTGGCGGAAGCAACTCAAGCTCCTTCTTCATCTCCGCAAGCTTTGCATTACTTGAATCCAGATCCGCCTGGGCACGCTTCGTCTCACTTTCAGCTTGTGCCATCTTGAGCTTCTGGGCCTTCAATTTCTCAGCTTCAACATCCAACTCGCCCTGCACCCGGGCCACATCCGCAACGGTCTGATTGATGGAATCAACGATTCCATTTACCAACCCCTGCTCTGTCTTAATGTTTTTGTGAATTGCAGCCTTCGACTCGCGAGTCGCGGCAAAAGTGCGGCCATTTTGATAGGCAAAAAACGACGCAACGCCCATCAGGACGGCACTCAGAATGAATAGAACTTTAATCATGGGAGAAATGAGGGATTGGCAGGAAGCAAAAAAGGAAATCAGTTCGAAGGTTATTTGAAGGGATCAGAAGCCGGCGCAGGTGTCGCCCCCCCGGCAGGAGGAGCCGCCGGCGCTGCGCCAAATGGGTCAGAAGCAGGCACGGCTGGCGCGGCACCATCCATGGCTGGCGCCGCCGGAGCAGCTCCGAAAGGATCCGAAGCAGGCGCAGCTGGCGCCGCACCACCCATTGCCGGCGCACCAAATGGATCACTGGCAGCTGGTGGAGTAGTGGGCATTGAGTCCGGAGTTGACGGCGTGGTTCCGCTATCTGGCGCTGGTGGCTTGATAGTCGAAGGCCCACCGTTTGGCAAAGCTGGCTGGTCAGCGGTAGCCACCACCATATCGCCTGACCGAATCACATTCCCCTCAACCAGACTGCCCTTAACAACGTCAGCCACTGAAATCAGCGGTTCCACGTTCTTCACTTTGAGCTTAGCAATCACATCCTTCCCTCTCTTAACCTCAAGCAGCGCGTTTGCAAATACCCCACCATTGTTCCCCTTATTCAGCACCACAAAACCCCACTCATCGAACACACCCGACACACGAGCACTGAAGTCAGCTTCAACAACACCCTTCCGTACCCGCTCTTCTGTCGCCTCATAAGATGCCACCGCTCCCTTCAGCTCTGCCAATTTGTTCTGAGCTTGAGACAAGGCCTGCTCCTTGTTAGCGACTTCGCCTTCGGCAGCCAATTGATCCTTTTTGAGGGCCTCAATCTGTGCAATCAGACCCTTAATGTCACCCGCATCCTTGATTTTGGCATCAAGAACACTGACTTGCTGACTCACCTGCTCCAAGTTGGTCTTCAGCAGTGCTAACGCCGCCTCCTTCTCTTGAGCTTCAGCGGAAACCTTCACCACATCTTCCTTGGCTTGATCCCGGTCCTTCTCAATCTGGGCCAATTGGGCCTTCTTGCGCTCTTGTGCCTCTTCACCTTCCTTTTTGCGATCAAGAAGCTGCTGTTGGTTGGTCTCGGCGCGAGCCAGTAACTCTTTCTCAATCTTAACTTTTTTGGAGTTATCGAATGCGAAAAAAGCTGAGCCAGCCAGGCACAGGGCGGTGATACTAGACAAAATCTTCCAAACCATGATGTTGTGAGTCTTTAATTATTCAGGAATAAGCGTCATTTTTAGCGAGCACAGGCCTTATAGACAACTCAATTTTTCGTTTCAACCCCCGCTTTACCCTCTTTTTCCAGCCATCCGTGCCAACAAGTGCGAAATCCGCGCGCAAAATCTTGTGGCCGCGCCGCAATCCATTCACTCACCAACGCCGGTGAGAACCACTGCCCGGTCCGAACCTCCTCCGGCGGGCACCGCACCGCCCCATCGTGCCGCGCCACATGCAGTTCTACAAACTCATTGTCCGTCCCCGGACCCGCTGGGATCTTCAAAATGCGTTCCGTCGTCTCAAGTTCGACACCCAATTCCTCTCGAATTTCCCGAATCGCCGCTCCCGCGTAATCCTCCCCACTGTCCAGATGCCCCGCCGCACTGCTGTCCCAGGCCAACGGTGACACATCCTTCAAATGCGACCGCTGCTGCAAGAACACCTCGCCCCGCCGATTAAAAACAAACGCGTGCATAGCTCGGTGCCGCAACCCCAACCGATGCACCTCCCCCCTCGTTCGCTGTTCCACCACCTGATCATTCTCGTCCACCACATCAAAGACCTCCGATGCCTTTTGTCCCGAGTCAGCCTCATTTCGACCCTCATACCACCTCGTCAAATCCACCCAATGCTCGAGCGTCAATTCCTCTGCTCGCATCGTCTCCGGCAAACCCAACCTCTCAGCCAACGCCCCCCACTCCTCAGGCCCGGAAGGCAAAAGATTTTTCAACTGCTTCCGTCGCTGGCTGAATCCCATCTTCACCATCCGCTCAAACCCGCGCCGCTCGCAGATCGGCAATGAACCAGGATCGCGAAGGGTCAATCGCACGACAGCCGAATCCACCTTCGGCCTCGGCACAAAAACTTCCGGACCAACCGTCCTCAACCACTCCACATTCCAATCCCTCTGCACCAAAGCGGACAAAGCACTGCAACCGCTGCTTCCCGGTTTGGCCGCCAACCGCTCACACACTTCTTTTTGCAACATGATCACGGCCCGAGCGATCGGAGTCGGCGGCGTCAAAATATGCCTCAAAATCTCACCACCAACCGAATACGGCAAGTTCCCCACGAAGCCCACCGCCCCATACTTGAACCAAGGACGCAGATCAAATTGCGTCGCATCGTCCTCCAAAAGCTCGACTCCCACAGCACCCTCATAGTGCGCCCTTAACTGCGCTGCAATTTGACGATCCTTCTCAATCAACAGCAGCTTTCCCGGACGCCCCTCCAAATGCCTTGTCAACGCCCTCAAACCCGGACCAGCCTCAATCACCAACGCGGCACCATCCGGCTCGACCTGATCCACAATCCAACGTGCCAAGTCCTCATCCTGCAAAAAATTTTGCCCCAAACTCTTCCTTGGCGTCACCCGTTGCCCCGAAATCTGACGACTCCGACCACCACCCACACCACTTTTAGGTTCATTGAATTTCATGCAATCAATCGGCCCAACCCATTCCGCATTCAAACCGACGCGGACGGTGGCGACTCCATCAACTTCAGCTTAAACCGTTCGACCGCGCGTTTGATGACTGGATCATTGTAATTCCCCTCCGAGGGTGCAGGTGCCTCACTGGCAACGGCCGCTACCGGCGGCTCAACTGGCACCTCCACTTCCACCTTCGGTGCCATCGCTTCCGTCTCCGCAAAGCCGAAAGTCATCTCTTTGAAGTCCGGTTCCTTCAAATTCGGATCAATCACCATTTGAAAGCTTACCTTTCGGCCCAGGAGTGTGGCACCCACTTCCTCCAGGAACGCTCTGGTTGTCTCCCGCATGAGACTATCGCGCGCCGCCTCTTCCGACTTCGGAAAACCCAGCTTCACCACATCATTTTCAATCCCCAGGAGCGTCGCCACCTGCGCCCAATGCAAAGTCAACGGCCTACGCTGGTTGATCTGCCCCAGCAAAGCCGTCCAAAACGCTTCGTTTGTCAAACTCGGCGCGGACACTCGCACCTCCTCCGTCGGCTTTTCAATCACAGGAGTCACCTTCGCCTCTATCTTCACTGGCTCTGCCTTCTTTTCATCTTCCTCCTTTTCGGCGATCATCTCCCGAAGCCCAAATCCACCCGATTTAGGCATCTCCGCCATCGGCTCCTCCCTGGGGTGGTTCACAGGCGTTGAAGCGGCAACCGCCGCCCTAGCAACTGGCACCACCGCACGCCGTGTGGGCGCTTCATGCCTCCTCTCAGATCCCGGCGCACCACCTTGATCCAATGCGTGAATCACATCATCCAATGAAACCTCATTGAACTGCTGAACCGCCTGAATCACCCCCAATTCGAAATGCAGCCGCTTGTTGGTCGCCCATCTCATCCGTGCATCCACCTCAGCCAATCCATCCACCAATCGCAGCAATTGATCGGTCCTTCCCAGCGCTGCCTGTTCAGCCACCATCCGTGACACCTCAGGCGAAAGCTCTTCCGACGCCGCCTCAGGATCCGCCTGATAAACCAGCAACGTCCGCACATGCTGAATCAAATCACTCAACAAACGCCCCAAATCCTTCCCCCCCTCACTCTGTTCGTGAACCACCCTCAAGGCCCCCACCGTGTCGCTGTTGAGCAAACACGCCGCCAGCGTCGCCACTGTCTCCATCGCGGTAAACCCGAAGATCTCAAGCACATCCGACTCCTGAATCCGACTCCCGCAAAACGCCACCAACTGGTCCAGCATCGACTGCGCATCCCGCATCCCCCCCTCTGCACCCTTTCCTATCGCAAATGCCGCCTTCTCATCCAAATTCACCCCTTCTAGCTTGGCTATGTGAAGCAAATGCTCGGCAATCACCGGGGTTGGAATCCGCCTCAAGTCAAACCGTTGGCAGCGACTGATGATCGTCGGCAAAATTTTATTCGGCTCAGTCGTCGCAAAGATAAACTTCACGTGCTCCGGCGGCTCCTCCAGTGTCTTGAGCAAAGCATTGAACGCCGCTGCAGTCAGCATGTGCACTTCGTCAATGTAGTAAATCTTAAATCGGCAACTCGAAGGCGCAAACTTCACATTGTCCCGTAATTCCCGCACCTGCTCCACGCCGTTGTTACTCGCGCCGTCGATCTCCAACACATCCAAACTACGCCCCTCCGCAATCTCACGACAAATCTCCTCATCCGGATCAAAATCCACACTCGGACCTCCACTGCAGTTCAAGGCCTTCGCAAAAATCCGCGCGGTTGAAGTCTTCCCTGTCCCTCTCGGCCCCACAAACAGATAGGCATGCGCCAACCGCTCCTTCTCAATCGCATTGCGCAGCGTCCTCACCACATGGTCCTGACCCAGGACATCGGCAAAGCTCTTCGGACGGTATTTACGGGCAAAAACTTGGTAGCTCACTGCCACACTCTAACGACCCAATCCCAGGAAGCCACCCCAAAATCACACCTCTCACGCTCAGGTCCATATCCCACCCCATCTCCGCAAAAGCGCAACCCACACTATTTTCACAGCCCCCGATTTCAGTCTTGTTCTCCAGAATCGACTTTGCCAAAATGCATCCATGTCTGACGCCCAATGGTACCTTCTCAAATCCGCCGACCGTCAGGTCCACGGTCCAGTTGATCACGCCACCATCCTGGCCTGGGCTTCAGAAGCCAAAATCTCTCCCCTCGACAAAATTTCAAACGATGGGCACAGCGGCTGGCAGCGCGCCCCCATGTTTGACGAACTGCAAATGGATTGGCTTATCGAGATGCGGGACAACTACCTCTACGGTCCCACCAACGTCGGCACCATCCAGGAGTTCCTCGCCACCGGTGAAATCGACGGCTCCGTCAGCCTCATCAATTGCCGGACAGGCCAGGAGGATCGCCTGCAAAACTTCCCCTTCTTCCAAGCCAGCCCCCACCACACCCGCAGCGTCGAAACCACCTTCGTAGGCACCCAATACTCGGCCCAATCGACAGGCGACCCCGCTCTGGCTCGTCGGATCCAACTCCTCGAGAAACAACTCGTCGAATATCAGCAAGTCGTGGATCAATGGCAGGACGCCTACACCAGCCTCCGCCAGCAGTTCATCGAAGCCACCGGCCGCGAGCCCCTCTAGCCCGCGCCGCTACGAACGCCTGACGACTTGATCTCCTCAGACCCTGCTTAGCAGTCGCCAAAACAAATACCCACACTGCGCGCCGCGCGCACGATCTCGCTATCCCGTGTCACCAATCGCAATTGGTTCACGGCCTCCTCAATCGACACATCGCCCACTTGATACTGTTGGTAGCTGACCATGCGGCCAAACTTGCCCTCCTCGATCAAATGCACCGCTTTCGTTCCAAAGCGGACCCCCAAAATCCGGTCCAACGCCGACGGCGCCCCACCGCGTTGCAGGTGACCCAAAGTGCACGCGCGAGTCTCCTTGCCCGTCAACTTCTCCACCTCACGCGCAACATAATCGCCGATTCCACCCAAGCGATCTTCCCCTTTGCCGCCAATCGCCTCCTTCTTCACCAACTCACCGCTCTCCATCCGCGCCCCTTCCGCCACCACAATCAACGTGCTGTGCAACCCTTTCGCATCCCTCGCACGAACGGCACGGGCCACATGTTCCATATGGAATGGCACCTCTGGCAATAAGATCACATCGGCACCACCCGCCATCCCTCCGTACAAAGCAATCCATCCCGCATGGCGCCCCATCACCTCCAGCACGATCACCCGCTTATGACTCTCCGCCGTCGTGTGCAACCGGTCTAACGCATCCACAACCGTTGCGACCGCTGAATCAAAGCCAAACGACATCGCCGTCGCCTGAATGTCATTATCAATCGTCTTCGGCACTCCAATCACGGGAATCCCCATCCGATAGAGCTGCAATCCCGTCGTCAAACTCCCGTCGCCCCCCACCACAATCAACGCACCAACTTCCAAATGCTTTAGCGTCGTCTTCGCTTTATCCACGATCTCCTTCGGCACCTCCGCCACATCACCCTCCCCGATCTTCGCCACAAAGTGTCCCTTGTTGGTCGTCCCTAGAATCGTCCCGCCCAGCTTCATGATGCCAATGGTCTTCTCCACATCCAGCATCATGTAGTCCCCCGGAGGCAAAAGCCCTTCAAAGCCGTCTCGAAAACCGACGACTTCCCAGCCCAGGGTCGTGGCAGCCCCTACCACACCGTGAATAACCGCATTCAATCCGGGGCAGTCCCCGCCGCTATTTAAGATTCCGATTCGCATGGTTTTGAATAAAATGAATTGAGTTCGCTAAAAGATTCGACTGGCCAGCCACCCGGGTTGCCTCATGGCCGCACTCTCCAAATGGATCAGTAGTTCGCAAGCAATTGCCTCTGATCCGTCACCGGACGCCCCGATTGCAACCACTGATCATAGACACCCCACCCCTGCCGCAGCAACGCTTGCGCCTCCCCAAACGGATTCCCAGACCCCAGCACCACCACCACCAACCGGTGCCGATAAATCACACTCGCCCCGTCCGCCTGTTGGAACACCGACGCTTCTTTCTCCGCCGAAAGCACCACACAACCTCCCGAACTCGGCGTGCTGGCAGCCTTGATCCCATCGATCCGGTCCGTCCCAAGCAGCGCGTTGCTGTTCCGAACTGTCACCATCATTTTCTGCCCTCCCCGATAGACTGCGAGATCACGTGAAGCCTGATTGGTGTAAAACCGCATCGAAGGCCGAGCCGCCGCGTATAGCGCGATCCGCGCCATGTCCGCAGCCGTGCTGTAGGGCCTCACCCGCGTATTCTCCACCCCATGAGGATTGGTAAACCGCGACCCTTTGCATCCCTCCCGAACCGCCAATTGATTCATCTGCCGGACAAATTCCCCCAAAGGATCCCCGCCTCGGCCAAGACGCGAAAGGTGATCCCGTCCCACAAAGTCCCCCAGCGTGATCGCCGCCACATTGTCACTGCTCATCATCGCAGCGTAAATCAGGTCCCTCAAGGTCACCTTGTCCCCGGGTTGCAAATCAATCACCTGCGTCCCAGCAATCTGCGGCGCATACGCTGGCACCGTCGCCAGCACATTGACCCCCACCCCCGATGCTGCGGCCCAATCCAGCGCTACCATCCCCGTCACCATCTTCGCCATGCCTCCCACTGACCGCTTCACATTCGCGTTGGACGCCACGTGGATCTTCTTGTTGTAGGCATCCACCACCATCACGCTCGACTGCGCCCGCACCGCTGCCGTGCCGGAAACCAGCACCATTCCAATCACACTCAGACTCTTCAAAAACAAAAATCGGCTCGGAAAAATTCGCATCGACCTCAGAATAGCCCGCCACTCATCCATCGCAACCCACGATTTCCATTCCCCCCTCTTCCCTAAGCCTCCTTCAAACCCCCACTCGCACCACGCCTACACCTGTGTCATAGCAGCCCCGCCTCATTGTTCGCGATTTTTCTCCCTTCAACACACGTTCTTATAAGCAATGCTTTTTTCCGCTCAGATTTCCTTGCTTCTAAATCACCACCCACGTCTTTCGTTCGCCGCGCTTCTGCTCACTTCGATCCTCCCTTCCTGCAAACCATCCTCTCCCCCCGCTGCCACCTCACCTCCCCCTCATTCACCTGTCACCGTTGCCACTCCCATCGCTCAACGTGTCATCGACTGGGATGAGTTCACTGGCCGCCTCGCCTCCCGTGAACAGGTCGATGTCCGAGCCCAAGTCTCCGGTTATCTCACCAAAGTCAGTTTTACCGAAGGCGCAGAAGTCAAAACAGGCGACCTCCTCTTCTCAATCGATCCAAGGCCATTCGAAACCTCCGTCCAACGCGCCGAAGCCGTCCTCGCCGAAGCCCGTACCCTCGCCGAACTCGCCGCCATCCAGGCCAAAAACGCCGAAGGCCTCCGCAAAGACCAAGCCATCTCCCTCGAAGAGTCTGAGCGACGCTTGAAAACGGTTTCCGCTGGCGAAGCCGCCGTGCGCGGTGCCGAAGCCGACCTCCGCGCCGCCAAACTCGACCTCGATTTCACCCAAATCCGCGCCCCCATCACTGGCCGCATCAGCTACGCCCGTGTCACCGAAGGCAACCTCGTCACCGGCGGCACCAAAGACGCCACGCTCCTCACCACCATCGTCGCCCTCGACCCCATCTACTGCTACATCGAGGTCGATGAGCGTTCTTCGCTCAAATACCGTCAACTCTACAAAGACGGCCAGCGCGACAGCGCCCTTTTCCAAAAGATTCCCGCCGAAATGGCTCTCGTCAGCGAGACCAACTGGCCCCACCTCGGTCAGATCGACTTCGTTGACAATGCCCTCAATCCAGAGACCGGCACCATCCTCGCCCGAGGCGTTTTTCCCAACCAAGACCGCCTCATGGCCCCCGGCTTCTTCGCAAAAGTCCGCATCCCCGGCAGTGCCGAGTACAACGCCCTCCTCATCCGCGACGCCGCCATCGCCGACGACCAAGGCAGCTCTTACGTCTGGGTCGTCGATGCCCAACAAAATGCCGTTTACCGTCCTGTCGAACTCGGCCCCCTCCTCGACGGCCTCCGCATCATCCGCAAAGGACTCGCCCCAAACGAACGCATCATCGTCGAGGGCCTCATGGCCGTCCGCAACGGCATGCCCGTCCAACCCAAGGAGGTCGACATGAAACTCGCCTCCCCGCAACCCTTGCCTGAAACCCCAGCCGGTTCCGACGCCAAAACTACACCTGCCCCGAAGTAACTTCCCATGAACTTCGCCCGCATCTTCGTGGATCGGCCCATCTTTGCCGCCGTCCTTTCCATCGCCATCACCCTGCTCGGCGCCCTCGCCTACTTCGGCTTACCCATCGCTCAGTATCCCGAAGTCATCCCCCCCACTGTCATCGTCTCCGCCACCTACCCCGGAGCCGACGCCCGCACCCTCGCCGAGACCGTCTCCACCCCTCTCGAACAGGAAATCAATGGCGTCGAGGACATGCTCTACCTGTCCTCCTCCTCCACCAGCGACGGTCGCGTGCAAATCACCGTCACCTTCCGCCTTGGCACCAACCTCGACCAAGCTCAAGTCCTTGTCCAAAACCGCGTCAACGCCACCGTCTCTCGACTCCCAGAGGAAGTCCGACGCCTCGGCGTCATCGTCAACAAACGTTCCCCGGACCTCACTCTCGCTGCGCAGTTCTACAGCCCAGACGGCTCCCGCGAAGTCGACTACCTCTCCAACTACGTCACTCTCCAAATCCAAAACGAAATCGCCCGCATCCCCGGCGTCGCCGAAGCCTCCACTCTCGGCGGCCTCGACTACTCCATGCGACTCTGGCTCGATCCCGAAAAGATCGCTGCCGTCAATCTCACCGCCGGTGATGTCCTCCGCGCCGTGCGAGAGCAGAACGTGCAAGTCGCCGCCGGTGCCCTCGGTCAGCCTCCCACCCCAAGCGGTCTCGATTTCCAATACACCCTCACCGCCCCCGGACGCCTCAAAACCGCGACCGAGTTCGGCGAGATCGTCCTCAAAACCGGCAACATCGGTGATGTCGTCCGCCTCCGCGATGTCGCCCGCATCGAGCTCGGCTCCCGCGATTACTCCTCAAAAACCTACATGGACGGCTACAACGCCGTCTCCCTCCGCGTCTTCCAACTCCCCGGCACCAACGCCATCGAGACCGCCAACGCCGTCTATGCCCGACTAGGCAAACTCAAAGAGCGCTTCCCCCCCGGGGTCGCTTACCGCATCAACTACGACACCACCAAGTTTGTCCGAGCGTCCATCAAGTCCGTCCTGACCACCCTCATCGAAGCCATCCTTCTCGTCGTCCTGGTCGTCGTTGTCTTCCTCCAAACCTGGCGCGCCTCCATCATCCCCCTCCTAGCCGTCCCCGTCTCCCTCATCGGCACCCTCGCCATCATGCAGGCGATGGGTTTCTCGCTCAACAACTTGAGCCTCTTCGGACTCGTGCTCGCGATTGGCATCGTCGTCGATGACGCCATCGTCGTGGTCGAAAACGTCGAACGCAACATCGCCAAAGGCCTCCACCCTCGCGAAGCCTCCATTCAAGCCATGAAGGAGGTCTCCGGTGCCGTCATCTCCATGGCCCTCGTCCTCTGCGCCGTCTTCATCCCCACCGCCTTCGTATCCGGCATCACCGGCCAGTTCTACAAACAGTTCGCCCTCACCATCGCCGTCTCCACCGTCATCTCGGCCTTCAATTCCATCACCCTTAGCCCCGCCCTCTGCGCCATCCTTTTGCAGCCCCATGGTGCCCAACCGGATAAACTCACGAAGCTCATCAACTACCTCTTCGGCTGGTTCTTCCGCGCCTTCAATCGGCTCTTCGAATTCAGCGCCAATACCTACGCCTCCCTCGTCCGCCTGCTCGTTCGCATCACCGTCCTCGTGCTCATCGCCTACGCCACACTCATTGGTCTCGCTGGCAAGGTCTTCAACGAAGTCCCCAGCGGCTTCATCCCTTCCCAGGACCTCGGGTACGCCCTCGTCCTAGTCCAACTTCCCAACGCCTCCGCCTTCGAGCGCACCGACGCCATTGTCCGCCGCATGGACGCCATGGCCCGCGAAATCCCCGGCATCGCCCACACCTTCGCCATCTCCGGCTACTCCTCCGTCCTCCAAGCCAATCAACCCAACGTCGGTGCCGCGTTCCTCGTCTTTGACGACTTCGCCAATCGCTCCGAACCCCACCTCAAAGGCGATGGACTGCTCGCTGTCATCCGTCAAAAATTCGCCACCATCCAGGAAGGCCGCGTCCTCGTTCTCCCACCTCCCCCACTGCGAGGCCTCGGCAACGCGGGCGGCTTCAAACTCCAAGTCCAAGACCTCAACAACGCCGGCCTAGACGCTCTCGAATCCGCCACCCAAAAACTCCTCACCGCGGCCCAACAGGAGCCCGGCCTCATCTCTCTCGTCACCGGCTTCCGCGCCCAGACTCCGCAATACAAACTCGAGATCAATCGCGCCCAAGCCAAAACCATGGGCGTCTCCCTCTCCGACCTCAACGAAGCCCTCCAAGTCTATCTCGGCTCCGCCTATGTCAACGACTTCAACCTCTTCGGTCGCACCTATCAAGTCACTGCCCAAGCCGACGCTCAATTCCGCAAGGACCCCTCCGACGTGTCCCGCATCAAGATCCGCAATCAAAATGGCGACATGGTCCCACTCGGCGCTCTAGTGAAGGTGATCAAAACCGGCGGGGCCGACCGCGTCCAACGCTACAACCTCTACTACTCCGCCGACATCAACGGCAACACCCTCCCCGGTGTTTCCTCCGGTCAAATGATCGAAAAAGTCGAGCGTCTTGCCAAAGAGCACCTGCCCTCCGGTTTCGCCATCGAGTGGACCGACCTTACCTACCAGCAGATCCTCGCCGGTGACACCCTCTTTTACATCTTCCCCCTTTGCGTCGTCTTCGTCTTCCTTGTCCTCTCCGCTCAATACGAAAGCTGGAGCATGCCCATGGCCATCATCCTCATCGTACCCATGTGCCTGCTCTCCGCCATCGGCGGTGTGTGGTTGCGCGGCCAGGATAACAACATCTTCACTCAGATCGGTCTCGTCGTGCTCGTCGGTCTCGCGGCCAAAAATGCCATCCTCATTGTCGAATTCGCCAAACAACTCCAGGACACCGGCATGGACCGCGTCGCCGCTGCAGTCGAAGCCTGCCGCCTCCGACTCCGCCCCATCCTGATGACCTCCTTCGCCTTCATCCTCGGCGTCCTCCCTCTCGTCCTCGCCAAAGGTGCTGGCGCCGAAATGCGTCAGGCCCTCGGCACCGCTGTCTTCTTCGGCATGTTAGGCGTCACCGTCTTCGGCCTCCTCTTCACCCCCGTCTTCTACGTCCTCATCCGCGCCTTCGTCGAACGCCGCTCGTGCCCGCCACCCAAGGAGTGATGGCTTCTAGCCATCACCATCCCGCTCACTCCCGTCCGCCCATCGACTACACTCTCCTCATCCATGAGTCCCCGCCTCTTTCTCCTCATCCTCCTCCCCGCCTGCACCGTCGGCCCACGCTTCAAAAAGCCCACCCCCGACCTCCCCACCGACTTCGCCTCCCGCGCCGATGCCCTCCAAATCGACACACTCCCCTCCGCCTGGTGGCGCAAGCTGAACGACCCCACCCTGGACCGCCTCATCGACCAAACCGCCGCCGCCAACAAAGACCTCGCCGTTGGCCAGTCCCGCCTCCAGGAAGCCCGCGCTCTCTGGCGTGAGGCCCGCTTCGACTACGCTCCCACCGTCACCTCCGCAGCCTCCTACCAAAACTTCCGCAATGGCGCCACCGCCTTCGGTGCCGCCTTTCAGGGCCGCGACTTCGAACTCATCCGCGCCGGGCTCGA
>JAIYDW010000126.1 GCA_027487315.1 Verrucomicrobiaceae bacterium
CTTCGATCCGTCTTTTTTTTGCCTGTGGTAGAACCAAAGGTATCAGACGGTTTTTGTGACTATTAGGGTGAATCACAACATTTCGAGATTAGCGCAGAAAGTTCGGAGACGGCAAGGGTTTTTATTTAACGTGTCTAAATAGTCACGCCTGGGTTGGACCGATTGTTTCGTTTCTCGACATCTGGGTTGCAGACGGAGGAAGCGGCTTTCATGCCATTTTCCTCTGGGATTCGATGTGCTGCGGAACACGACGAAGAGGGAAGAGAATGTGACGGCGACCTTGTGCCATAGACTGGGAATGTCATTCAGCGGAGTCAGCGCGGGGCTCATGGCAATAGCAGCTCCGACTTTGGTCCTACGCCCTTGGTCCGATACCCGCTTTCGTCGACGTGGGTGAAGATGTGCTCGTCAAATAATGCAACGAACCTCCTTCACCATGAAAAACCTCACACTCACTTCCTTCTGTGCACTGGCACTTTCACTTTCTTCAGCCTATGCTGAACGGAACTACGGTGCCTGGCAACAACGTGCCGGTGCAGACACCACGACGACTTTCCGTGCGGTGGCCACGGCAGTGACTGAAGACGGTCATGTGGCGGTGGCGGGTTACAATGATCTGCTCTCGAATGACACGTGGCTGGTCACGAGCTATGACGCGATCACAGGAGCTGTCCGCTGGACCCAATCCAAGGGCAATGCGTTTGGGGATGTTCGTCCTGCAGCCATTGCGGCGGATAGTGCAGGGAACATTTTCGTTGGCGGTTTCACTCAAGGGAACGGTCGTGACTTCCTGGTGATCAAGTATGACGCCAATACTGGAACGGAGCTGTGGACAAAGACCTACAACAATGCAGCCACCAACGGCTCGGATGAGATCACTGCCATGGCGGTCGATTATCAGGACAAGGTCATCGTTACCGGCGGCTCTTATCACAATGGCAGCGAGGACTTCTACACGATCAAATACAATAATGACGGCACCATTGCCTGGGAGAAACGCTACGGCACCAGTTTTCTGGATCGTCCCGCAGCGATTGCCATCGGACCTCAGTTGGAGGTTGTTGTGGTCGGAAGATCTCGTGTGTTTGATCTGAGTTGCTACACGACCATCGAGTATGACATCAATGGCAACCAAGGGACTCCGCTGAACTACGACTCGGTTAATGACGACATCCCATCCGACGTGGCTGTGGACAGCAACGGCAACATCTATGTCACAGGGACGGTGCGCATTGCTTCCGGGCCCAAGTATCTGATTCACACCATCAAATACGGCACCAATCCCTGGACCAAGACCTATGACGCTCCCGGTGGGAACTCGGACTGGGCACCGAAGATTGAGATTGATGGCAAGGACCAGCCGGTGATGGCCTGCACTGCGAAACTGGATAGCCTTCGCACCGTTTTTCGTGCCGCGAAATACAACTCCTCCAACGGGGTGGAGGTCTGGAGCAAAGATACTGCGTTGCTTTCTGGTCGCCCCACTGACAGCCTGACCGACATTGTTGCGGACATGAAGGTCGACTCCCTTGGGGATGTGATTGTCACCGGTGACACCGCCCCTGTGACCGGCACCGACTATCTCACCGTGAAGTTAAGCGGTATTGATGGAGGCGTCCTCTGGCAGCAGCGGCTCAACGGAGATGCCACCAGTGGAATAGACAGGCCTGCAGCCCTTGCGTTGAGCCTGGGTGGAGATGTCGTGGTTACCGGTCTCATGGATCGGGGCGACCAAAACACTCAGTCTCACATTGGCACCGTGCGCTACAATCGCCTGGCCCTGAGCAAGGGAGACCGCGTGACAGGTGTTGGACTCTCAACGGCTGCAGTCGTCAATAGCCTTGGCTCCCCATCCGTTGGATATGACTACCTTATCACCCGACTCACCGTGAAGGATGGCAGCAAAGTGTTCAACGGCATCCTCAACACGGCCAATGGCAACACCGTAGAAGTGCTTCAAGGTCAGGCTGCTCCTGGCGTCCTTAATGGCAAGTTTTCCACTTTCACAGATCCGGTGCCCTCCGGCGATGAGTATGGCTTTGTGGCTAACCTCACGGGTGTGCCCACAGGCCAGACGAGCGGACTTTGGTATCGCACAACGGTGAACGGTCCGGTTCTGGTGATGCAGACCGGCAAGCAGGCCCCGGCACTGCCCGCGGGCGTGTTGGTCTCCTCCGTCCTTAACTTTGACAGCATCACTTATGGGGTCGTTGCTCACATCACCCTGAAGGGCACCGGTGTCACCAGCAGTAACAACTCGGCGATCATTCACTGGACCAGCAACGATGGTGCCAAACTCCTTCTGCGCACCGGGACCAGCTACATGATCAATGGCAAATCCAGCAATGTGAAGACGCTCGGCATCTTTTCCCCGCCTGCGGATTCGCCAGGACACGGCAGGTATGTAAGCAATTTCGAGGTGACCTTGAAGGTCACTCTCACCGACGGACGCACAGGCGTCAGCACCGTTAACACGGCTGGCACGGTCTATCACAAAGCGTTCAGCGGCGGACCGGCTGACATGGTGGCCAGTGGAGGCCTGTGGTCGAGCTTCACTCAACCTCAAATCGGCTATAACGGTGGCTGGTGTGCGGTGCTGGGTTCGCTGAAGACGGGACTTGGGGGTGTCACCACTTCCAATGACAGCTCCATCGTTTGGTCGCAGTTGAGCAGCGGCAACTTTCAGCTGCTCGTGAGAGAGGGCAGCCCGGCAGCCAACATTAGCGGAGCGACCTACACGAAATTTTCGCCTCCCGTCACCACCGGCGGTCCTGACTTTGTGTTCAAAGCGACCATCAAGGGAACAGGCATCACCACTGCGAACAACACGGGTATCTGGAAGGCCTCCAGCCAAGCCAATGCCACCCTCTTGGTTCGCACCGGCGACTTCGCTCCAGACGCTCTTGGAGTGGCTACCAGCCGTGTTTTTGCCAGCTTCACCAGCATTGCTTATCCAAACTTGAGCAGCAAGCCGACACTTCGCGCCACTCTTAAAGGCTCTGGAGTGACGATATCCAACAACAGCGCCCTTTTTGCTTCTGACAGCCAAGGCAAATACCGCCAGGTTCTCCGCACCGGAGACAAGATGGGCGCGCTCACCATCAAAAGCTTCACCACACTCAATTCGGTCCCCAAGGCGATGAACGCCACCCGCAGCTTCAACAGCCTTCGTCAGATTTGTGCGCTCGTCACCTTCACCAATCTCAGCCAGAGCATCGTTCTGATCGACGTGCCGTAAGCTGTCGTGGGTGCATCCGGCTTGTTTCGTTGAATCCAAGGCTTGGTTTGAGTCGATGTCATTTCACTGCTCGAAGAGGGACATTGGGGGCGGGAAAAGTTACAGAGGGACAGACACTTTGTGTTCATCCTGAATGGAGTAAAAATGCCTGGCATCTTCGCCCTGGCATCTTCACCCTTTCTGTTTAGCGTGGGCTTCCTTTTAACGCCACGGAAAACACTGACGTTCCAAAGGGAAGACCCAGAGTTGCGCTGATCTTGGCATCCAGTAGCCCGATCCAGTGCAGGGCGCGGCTCAAAAAGGGGGCCATCGGTCTTAAATCAGACTTCACATCTGAATCGTCATCACGTGTGATCAAAAGAGTGAAGCGCCGCCAAAGCAGAACAGGAACAAAGAGCCAAGCATTCCAGTAATGAATCTTTCCAATCCTGAAACCATGGCGCACCATCGAGTGAGAGATTTGATTGGCCGTATAACGCCGTGCGCCTCCCACTGCGATGTCATGCCGGCCTCGCAGCATCTCAAAAGCCGGCAGATTCAGGATCAAAAAACCGTTAGGTTTGAGGACACGGAAAAACTCTGCGAGCGCCTTTTCCTCATCAAGCCCCTCGTGGTAAAGCACATCCAGGCTGATCAGCCCATCAAACGAGTCATCCGGATAGGGCAAAGTCTCGACCGAGCTTGCCATCATGTTTTCAAATCCCCTGCGCTTCGTGTGCTCCAGGGCCAACGGTGATAGATCGACCCCATGCAGATCAAAGCCAGGGTGACTCCTCGCGATCCAAGCGAACGTGCCTCCGGTGCCGCAGCCAGCGTCTAAAAGCTTCAAACGCTCCCGACTTGCAGCCAGCGTCGAGATTTCATTGGTCGTGATGTGACGGAGGACCTGATACCACCAATAGCCGTCTTCCACCTCTCGCATCGTGTCGTACTCGTGGTCTAACATCGGGCTCGGCAAGGTTCAGGGGACGAAGGACTGAATCGATTTTCTCGGTCTGCTAGGAAATCGGTTTTGAGGGGGGCGGGATGGAAAATGACGGAATCCGATTTTGGAATGACGAATGGACTTCCTGGATGACGATTCCAGGCCGATTTTGAACCGTCTTGAGATGGCGGTGGCGGGACTCATGACGCATTTTCAACGCTCGCGAGCATAGCTTTCCTGCCCGCTGTGCCAAGATCTTTTTCGGCAGCGGCTTTTTTGGGGGGGCTGGAGAAGCAGTGTTGCGGCTCAGGCGAAGCGGATTTGATTGATCGGCATCGAGAATGAGAATGCGACGATCATCGAGCGGGACTTCTCTGGGCTTCCAGGGGGATTTGTTGCTGTGGTGCGTGTCTTGCGGGTGGAGGCTGGGGGCGTCGTCATCGTCGGGATCCATTGTTTGATGACCTGCCTGGGTGGCTCGATGGGCTGACTCGAACGGCGTGTCTAGCGTTCACAAACGCAACAGAAGGACAGACCGTTTGTCACCCCATCGCGCCGCCGAGGGAATGGCGCTTTTAAGGTTCGGATAAGGGTTTGAGGGATCATTGAATTCCAATGGATCAATGGGTTAGGGTGAAGGGTGAGGCGCCATACCGGCCCTGTGTTCAAAAAATGCCTGGCGTTCTCTTGGTGGGGTGTAGTCTCGGATTGATCTGCTCTTGGTTCGTGCGTATAGGCCTCAATCTCATGAAATTGAACCTAATCGCCCTGGTGACCCTCTTCATCGGCTTTTCCTTCGCGCTGCATGCCCAGAACATGGAGGATATTCCAGGCTCGAAAGACCCGAGTGGCCTGAAACGCTATGAGGGTACGCGAACCACGTTTTTTGAAGAAAAAGCCTTCGAAAGCTACACTCTGCCATTGGGCAAGCTGACCAAAAAACCGAATGAGAACCTTTTTGCCAAAAGCCTCACGCTGGAGGGCAAGGTGACGAAGGTGACCTACGTGAGCAATGATCCGAACCGCACGGCGCTGGAGGTCTTCAGGAACTACCAGGGTGAACTCGCTGCGGGTGGCTGGGAGATCTTGTGGGAAGGAACGGGCGAGGAGCTCAGCGCAGGCAAAGGTCTTCTTTTCCATTCGCTCTTTCCGAACCGACCTGGTGGCACCTTTGGCATTTGTCACCCAGGTGCGAATTTCCTCGCCGCGAAGAAAGGCGGCTCTCATTTGGCACTGTTCGTTGCCAATTACAAATCTGGCTTCGTGGTGCCGAAGACACTGCAACCGAAACCTGGCGTGCCCGTGATCGCACTCGATGTCATCGAGACTCAGGCGCTGGAAGAAAAGATGGTGCTCGTCAAAGCGGAGGAAATGGCCTCGGGGATTCTTCAGCAGGGCGCGGTGAACCTCTACGGCTTCCATTTTGACACTGCCTCAGCCACTCTGAAGCCCGAGTCGGACGCCACACTCGATGAAGTGGCGAAGCTGCTGAAATCTGAACCAGCGCTGAGGCTGCTCGTTGTCGGTCACACCGACATCGTGGGCAAATTTGAAGGAAACATCGAGCTTTCCCAAAAACGTGCGGCCTCGGTGGTGGCCGCGCTTACCCAACGACTTCCCGCTGCTGCTGAACGTCTCACTCCCTGTGGTGTCGGTTTCCAGTGCCCCATTGCTAGCAACAGTAGCGAAGAGGGCCGAGCGAAAAATCGCCGTGTGGCGCTGGTAAAGGTGGAGAACTGAAATGCAGTATCTGCGATTCTCTGACTTAGACCGTCAATGATCGGAGTGAGAGTGGAAAACCTCTGTGAGAAGTCCTGACAGGAGTCAAAGATGAAGCGTGAGACTGCAGGTGCTCAGACCATTCGAAATGGGTGGTGAAGAAAAGGTGGTTAATGGCAAAGGGGCCATTTGGTCAAGCAGTTGCACTCTGTCCCGTTCCCCGTCATTTCACGCCGCGTTTGGACGTCCCCGAGCTGCCGGAACCACCCTCGAAGAGCTTGATCTTGTCTTTCACGCTCATCTTGGAGGCATCGCTGTCGGAACTGGAAATCGCGAGTGACTTCTCCACGCCAACCTTGCCCGCGTCTTTGCCTCCCATCGCCTCGCGAACCGACGGCTTTTGCGGTTCCGGAGTGGGGAGTTGCGAAGCGTCTGCTGCATTGCTTCGTCCGCGCCCGACCACGCCCGCCTCGAGATCCAGTGGCGCAACAGTGGGAGTGGTGACGACCGGGGGCACGGCGATGGGAGGTGCGGTGACCGTGGGGGTGGTCGGCTTGTTGTTGATTTTCTCGATGACCGGCAGCTGCTGCGTCCGTTCCTTGATCTGCTGCTCCAGCGCCTCCTTCTGCCGCTCCACATCGCGAATCAGCGTCACCATGCCACCGGAAGTGACCATCGCTTTGGCCTTGTCGCCCAGCGATGGATTCAGCTTCAACTGACGCTCCCGCGTGCGCAACTGCTCGAGCGTCTTCTCCGCAGCGTCCAGCGTCTTGTTTGCCTGCTCCTTGGCGGCCGTGAATTCATCTGTCGCATGGAAACGTCTCAGGCTGTCCCTCCCCATGAGGTTCACGATCTCCTTGTGCGATTCGTCGAGCATGTCTGCCACCTCCTTGCGCGACGCCGTGTCAATGCCCACCATCGCATCGCGGATCTTGCCCACCTGGGCGGAACTCACGTTGACCTGCCGGACCGCATCCGTGCTGACATGTTCTTGATAAATCTGCACCGCCTTGTCACGCAGTTGCTGGTCCGTGATGGCCGGATTCTGCACATCCTTGGCGAACTGCGTCATCTTCTCGTGAAACTCGAAGTTTTCGTCGGAAAACTCCGATTTGAGAAACTTCCTGAAAGCCTCGGCGATCTCGGGATTCTGCAAAGCATCGTTGATATTGTCGAGCGGGCGGTCGGGCATAAGGATGGCAGGTATAAAGGGGGGGAAAGCTAATCTCGTCGCCCGATTGTTCGGCAATCCGTGGCCAAAGTTACGCCATGACTGCCTTTTTCTGCTAAGAAATTGCTTTTGAGGGGTGCGGGTCGAGTTGAGCGGGGCTGGGGGTGTGAGGGGTGTAGGAAGGACGAATTTGGCATTTCGAATGACGTCTGGATGCCCTGAGTGGCGGTTTCAGGACCGTCTTGGGTCGCTGGAGGATGCAGGAGGCGAGATCCATGACGCAGTTTCAACGTTCACGGGCCTAGCTTTTCTTCCCGGTGTGCTAGGCTTTATCCGTAGAAATCAAAATGCCCGGCAACTTCTTCCAATGATGACCTGACAAATGAGTTACCGCTCGCTGGAAAAAACAATTGCTTCGCCATCGCGATACCACATCATGCCGCGATTGATGAGGCCGATTTTGTGGGCTTCAAGCAGGGTCGGCTTAGCGGTCGAGTCGGCAAGGGGGAGCCAGTGGAGGAAGGTGTTGAGCCAGAGCCGATCCTGGCCGGTTCTGCGGGTTCTGTCTTGGATGGCGAAGACTATTTTTCCGCCATTGGGCGAGACTGCAGGCGGTCCCACCAGTTCATGGTCCGGGCGGGTTTCGGTGTAAATGATCTGGAGCGTTTCAGGATTGCCGCTGACTTCGATGCTGGCGAGGTGTCGACGCTCGTCTTTGATCGCGATGAAGTAGACGCGCTTGCTGTCTGACGACCAAGTGCCGCCTCCAAACTCCACGCCCACATCGGAACCTAAAATGTAGCGCACGGTTCCGTTTTTTAAGTTGTAGAATCCGAGGCGGTTGGGTTCGTGCTCGAAATCCCGGAACATGATCTCTTCACCATTGGGTGACCAACGCGGATAAGAACCATCGCAAAGCCAGCGGCGATCAGAGCCGTCGGCTTTCATCATCCAAATCCCACCGGGTGCGCCAATCGGATTGCCGGGGTTTAGGAGAAAGGTGATGTGGCGATCATCGGGCGACCAGCTGGGTACGTTTCCGTAGCCGAGCATGATGGATTTGCCTTTGAAGGGGCCGTCTGAAGCATAAACGCCGATTTGACTCTGATTGAGGTCATCAACGGTAGGCACGGCATCAAAGGCCAGCAAATCGCCATGATGCGACCACTCCGGGGTGGCCGTGGAAATCATTCCAGGAGCAGCGAAGAGGAACTGGGCGTTGGGGTTCTCTGGTTTGATGGCATAGAGGCCACGAAACCCGGCCTGCTGCCTCAGGTCGGGCGTGAGCTGAGATTGAAGGGTGTCCAAATTGCGGGCGATGCTCTCCAACACGCCATCGGCTGCCGAGGTGTGGCCCGACCCGGACAGACAAAACAGCAAGACCCATTTGCTCAAATCTCTCATGCGCTTGAGGATGTCAGTCCGACGGATTCTCAGCAAGACAAAAGCAAATCCACTTTCATACCTGTCACAAGAGGCCATTCAAGATGGTCATCGTTTCGGCGCATCGTTGTTGGCAACTTTTTCCGACCCTTCTAAATGGAGGTGGGAGAAGACGCGGTTCCAGGCAAGGGAGTGATTCTGTGAAGTCTTGGGCTGACTCCGTTTCCCTCGCGCGCTCTTGATTGTGGCAACGATGGAATAGCGGTTTTGAGGTTCGAATAGAGTTTTGATGGTTTACTCAATTCCTCTGACCCAATGGGTTACACTGAATTTTGAGCGGACAAAGCGGCTGGGTGCTTCAAAAAATTCCTGGCATCTTTGCTCAGTTGGGTCCCAAAGGCGATGAATGCCACCCGCAGCTTCAACAGCCTCCGTCAGATCTGTGCGCTCGTCACCTTCACCCACCTCAGGTAGAGCATTGTCCTTATTGATATGCCGTGAGGGGTTGTTGGTGCGTTCTGCTGGTTGCCTTGAATTCAAGGATTTGTTTGAGTTGGTGGGATTTGACGGTTGAACGAGGGAAACAGGCGGCGGTGTAAGGTGCAACAGGGCAAACACTTTGTATCCCAATCGTTCTTACTTTCTGGGGTATCGCACGGTGCAGTGAAGGTCCGTCAGGGCGTTGCCTTTGCCCTCCTGAGTGGTGAAGACATCCACTTGGTTAGACCCGGCCCGAAGATCTTTGGGAGATACAGGGAACTCCAGCCAGTTTTCTTTCGGGCTGCCCTTGGGAAGTGGTGAGCCGTTAAGATTTACGGTCAGGGATTTAGAAGCTGTGAGAGATTTGAACTGGAGGCGAAGTCGAATCGTTGGTTGGGCGTTAGCGGGTATCGTGGTGAAATCTTGCCCGACATTGAAGGTCACTTTGGCTGGGGTGCTGGACGTGACGGCAATGGGTCGCGCCGGGTTAAGATCAGGGATGCGAATGAATCCAAGATGTGGAAATGAGCTGCCTGCTGCCGCTCCCAGCCCACGAACACTGGCGAAGTAATCTTGGTCCAAGCCGGTGAGGATTTCACGCGAGCCCATCTCCCGCCATAGGGGGCTGTTGGGGTTGAAGGAGTTGTATAGATAAACGCCATCAGCGCCAGCCTGCAAGGCATTGAGAGCACGGCCACGGTAGGTGCCGACAGAGCGGCGGAGTTTGTGAGCATCGGCATCCTTGACCCTGGATTCATCAAAAGAGGGGTATACTTTGACGCCATATTTGTGGCCCAGATTGACACTGTAGATCCAGTCATTGAGCTGGAAATAACCGCTGGCGATGAGCAGATCTATTTGGCCACTTGAAAGCCATTTCTCCAGGTCAATACCAATAGCCCGGCAATACTCGACGGAGTCAGGCACTCGGATGGCCAGGAGGATGGGGCGACCGCGTTTCATGCCTTCAGTTTCGGTCATGCTGCGGATGCGCCGGATGAGGCCGGTCATGAGGGAACGCTCCACATCGTTGCACTCGGTGCCTGTCATGGCGGAGCGTTTGAAGAAAACGGGGTGGCGAAAGAAGTCCAGTTCCACACCGTCCACATCGTAGTTTTGGCAGACTTCTTCCACATAACGAAAGGCGAGGTCGCGGATGGAGTCTTGGGTGAAATCCACGGCGGACCAAGCGCCGAATTTGGGGCGAATGTCAGGAGTGCTGATAAGCAACTCCGGGTGCTCGGTCTTGAGCTTGTTGTCCCGAAACATGACGGGTCCGTATTCGGTACGGCTGCCATCGTGAGTGTCATTGAATCGGAAAGACCAGAAGACCTCCATGCCGTTTTTGTGGCCGAAATCAGTCATCACCTTGAGAGGATCTGTGCCTGCTGCCAACATCTCAGGGGTCATGTTTTTGGAAAAGAGGGCCTCCTTGGTGGAGAAGACCTGCCCCACTTTGGTGCTGTGGGTGAAGAGGCCAAACCCTGAACTCCATGTGCAGTAGAACAAGCTATCCACCTGGGATCCTGCCAAGGGTGCGGTGCGATGTTTTAGCAACTCCTCCGGTGTCGTATTGGTGCAGAGGTAGACTGGCTCATTGCCATCGTTGTTGAAGATGATGCGCCGTTGGCGTTCGGCGGCTTTTGTGCGCAAGGAACGGAGTTCTTCCAGGGAGGCGATTTTGCTCTCCGCCGAAGTTGCCGAATAGCAGGCAGTGAAAAGAGCAAAAGTGGTGGTGAGAAGGAATACTGGGCGCGATGATTTCATGAGCACTGGTTGTGTTCTAAAGATAGTCTCCGCCCGCACGATTCTTGCGGGACTCAGAAAAAAGCTGCCAGGCAAAAAAGTTGACGCCATGGCGTCGATGGTGCGGTGGGGGAGGTGCGTTGTGGCATCAAAAGGCATCTGATGCTGGCCGCAGGGGCGAGCGGAGGCTGGCTCCCGGCAGCGGGGCTCCCTGACGTAAAAGCGGCAGCGGGCTGCGCGCAGTCCAAGGGGGTAGAGATGGGGTCTGTGGGGGCTTGGATTGGGGGATGATGGAAGGGAGTCGGGGGTGGGGGAAAAGTGGGGTGGGAGTTGAGTTGGGGGTGGGGTGGTTTAGGGTGGGGGTTCTTGTGATGCTGAACCCGATGTCTATTCGCTACCCTGCTGACCTGCCGATCACGGCGAGGCGGGAGGAGATTGTGGGGGCGATTCGGGGGAATCAGGTGCTGATTTTGGCGGGGGAGACGGGGTCGG
This sequence comes from Verrucomicrobiaceae bacterium, assembly GCA_027487315.1. GTDB lineage: Bacteria > Verrucomicrobiota > Verrucomicrobiia > Verrucomicrobiales > Verrucomicrobiaceae > JAGRPD01. The sequence goes on from JAIYDW010000126.1 coordinate 11,155, forward strand.
GGAAGACGACGCAGTTGCCGAAGATGTGCTTGGAGGCGGCGGGGGAGCATGCGAGGGGGGTGATCGGGTGCACGCAGCCTCGACGGGTGGCGGCGATGAGTGTGTCGCGGCGGGTGGCGGAGGAGCTGGGGGTGACCTGGGGACGTGAGGTGGGCTGCAAGATGCGGTTCAGCGATGACACGAGCCGGGACACGCGGGTGAAGTTCATGACGGATGGGATCCTGCTGGCGGAGATCCAGAGTGATCCGCTGCTGCGGCAGTATTCGATGATCATTCTGGATGAGGCGCATGAGCGGTCGCTGAACATTGATTTTTTGCTGGGGTATTTGAAGGAGCTGCTGCCGAGGCGGCCGGATTTGAAGGTGATCGTGACTTCGGCGACGATCGATACGGAGGCGTTTGCGGCGCATTTTGGCGGGGCGCCGATCATTGAGGTGTCTGGGCGGTTGTACCCGGTGGAGGTGCGGTATCGGCCGGTGGCGGAGGATGATGAGGAACCGCATTTCATTGATGCGGCGGTGGCGGCGGCGGAGGATGCGCTGATTGAGACGGATGCAGGGGATGTTTTGATTTTTATGCCGACGGAGCGGGACATCCGGGAGACGCGGGATCTGCTGGATGGGCGGTTGGCGGGGAGTCGGATCGAGGTGTTGGCTTTGTTCGGGCGGCAGTCGTCGGCGGAGCAGCAGCGGATTTTTTCGCCGGGGGCGAAGCGGCGGGTGGTGATCGCGACGAATGTGGCGGAGACTTCCATCACGATTCCGCGGATTCGGGTGGTGATCGATACGGGGCTGGCGCGGATGAGTCGGTACAATCCGCGGACGCGGACGAAGCGGCTGCCGGTGGAGGCGGTGTCACAGAGCAGTGCGAATCAGCGGGCGGGGCGTGCGGGGCGGGTGCAGGATGGGGTGTGCATCCGGCTGTTCGAGCAGGAGGATTTTGAGAAGCGGGCGAAGTTCACGATGCCGGAGATTCAGCGGGCGAATCTGGCGGAGGTGATTTTGCGAATGAAGGCGCATGGGTTGGGGGAAATTGAGGTGTTTCCGTTTTTGAATCCGCCGAGTCATGCGGCGATTCGCGGGGGGTATGAGCTGCTGCATGAGCTGGGGGCGCTGAATGATTTGCATGAGCTGACGGGGACGGGTCGGGAGCTGGCGAAGCTGCCGCTGGATCCGAGTCTGGGGCGGATGCTGTTGCAGGCGCGGAAGGAGGGGTGTCTGGAGGAGATGCTGATCATCGCGTCCGGGCTGAGTGTGCCGGATCCGAGGGAGCGGCCGGAGGAGAAGCGGGAGGCGGCGAATGCGGCGCACAAGGCGTTCAACACGCCGGACTCGGACTTTTTGAGTTTGCTGAAAATTTGGCGGGCGGTGCCGGAGGGTGGGGGGAAGAATCAGCTGGGCAAGTTTTGCAAAGCGAACTTCCTTTCGTTCACGCGGACGCAGGAGTGGCGGGACATTTGGAAGCAGTTGCGGGATTCGTTTCCGGTGAGTGAGGTGAAGGCGGCGGCGGCGACGGATGCGGCGATTCACCGGTGCATTTTGGCGGCGCATCTGGGGCAGATCGGGATGCGCATCGAGCGCAATGTTTACAAGGCGGGGGGGAACCGGGAGGTGATGGTGTTTCCGGGGTCGGTGTTTTACGAGCGGCGGGAGAAGAACGATAAGAAGGGGCAGGAGATCACGAAGCAGCCGCTGTGGGTGGTGGCGGGGGAGATCGTGCAGACGTCGCAGTTGTTTGCGCGGACGTTGGCGAAGGTGGATCCGGAGTGGATCGCGGAGCTGGGGGCGCATCTTTGCGACTACAAGTACAGTGAGCCGCACTGGAGTGCTAAGGCGGGCCGGGTGCTGGTGACGCGGCGGACGCTGGTGCATGGGCTGGAGGTGCGGCGGGATAAGATCGACTACGGGAAGATCGATGCGGTGGGGGCGACGCAGTTGTTCATTCGCGGGGCGTTGATCGAGGGGGAGAACGCGCTGACGCATCGCTTTTACCAGAACAACCAGCGGATCCGGCAGAAGATCGAGACGACGCTGACGCGGGTGCGGAGCAGTCGGGTGCATGATGTGGAGGAGGCGCTGTTTGCGTTCTATGATGCGCGCATTGCGGAGGTGTCTTCCATTCATGATTTGAATGCGTTGATTGCGGAGCATGGGGATCAGTTTTTGCATCTGACGGAGGAGGATCTGACGCCGGGGGATGATCTGGGGGCGGATTTGAAGTTGTTTCCGGATGAGGTGGCGCTGGGGAATTCGGTGCTGCCGGTGAGTTATCATTACAAGCCGGGGGAGGAGCATGACGGGGTGACGGTGCAGGTGCCGCTGCCGGTGGCGGAGCATTTAACGACGGGGCAGATTCAGTGGATGGTGCCGGGGCTGAGGGAGGAGCTGTGCCGGACGCTGCTGCGGGCGCTGCCGAGGGCGATCCGGAAGCAGTTGATGCCGATCGAGCCGAAGGCGGCGGAGGTGGCGGCGCGATTTGAGCCGGGGCGGGCGGATTTTTTGCCGGCGCTGGCGGCTTACTTGAAGAAGACGTATCGGGTGGAGGTGGCGGGGTCGGATTGGCCGGTGGATTGTGTGCCGGTGCATTTGCAGCCGAGGATCGAGGTGGTGGATCAGAAGCAGCGGACGGTGGTGGCGGCGCGGGATTTGGGGGCGATCCAGAGTGCGGTGAAGCAGACGGAGGTGAAGTCGGATGCGTGGGAGAAGCTGGTGCCGAGGTTTGAGCGGTATGATTTGAAGGGGTGGACGTTTGGGGATGTGCCGGAGTGGATCGTGGTGGAGCACATCGGGGGGGCGGAGGTGCGGGGGTATCCGGGTTTGGAGCGGGACAAGGATGGGCTGGTGAATCTGCGGTTGTTCCGGCGGGCGGAGGAGGCGGTGCGGGGGACGCCGGGGGCGGTGCGGCGGCTGGCGGAGCTGGCGCTGGGGAAGGACATTGCGTGGCTGGCGAAGGAGTTGCGGGGGTTTGCGCCCGTGAGTACGGGCCCGAAGGCGGCGGTGAGTTTTGCCGGGGCGTTGAATCAGCTGCAGACGCAGGTGGTGGCGGTGAAGGCGGCGGGGGTGGGGCTGCCGGTGCCGGAGCAGGCGCAGGAGCATGTGCTGGCGCATTTGCTGCGGCTGGAGCCGGTGCTGCCGCTGACGGAGAAGCGGTTTGAGGGGTTGCTGGAGAAGGTGCGGAAGGAGCTGCCGCTGGTGACGCAGAGGACGCGGGATTTGTTCAAGCAGGTGCACGAGCAGCGGGATCAGATCGCGCGGGGGGCGAATCGGTATCCGGGGATGGAGGGGGATTTGGCGAGGCTGGTGCCGGGGGACTTGCTGCTGACGACGCCGCATGGGCAGTTGCCGCATGTGCTGCGGTATTTGAAGGCGGTGCGCATCCGGGCGGAGCGGGCGGGGAACAATCCGGCGAAGGATGCGGATAAGGCGCAGTTGATCGCGGATTGGGAGGGGTGGGAGACGTTTGTGCCGGCGGCGAACCGGGAGGTGTTTCGGTGGCTGATGGAGGAGTATCGGGTGCAGGTGTTTGCGCAGGAGTTGGGGACGGCGCAGGCGGTGAGTGTGAAGCGGTTGGAGGCTTTGCTTTAGTTAGCAAAGCCGCCGTGGTGGCTGGCTCGGAGGGAGGAGCCGAGGTCGAGGGTCCATTCGGGGACGCCGTTGCCAGCGACGTTGCCGATGCCGATGCCGGAGGCGCCGCCTGGGGAAATGGTGCCGGGGAAGAAGGAGAGGCTTTTTACGGGGCGACCGCCGTATTCGGCGAGGTGGGCGCCTTTGCGGAGGATGAGGAAGGGTTTGCGGAAGCCTTCGGCGTCGGAGGTGAAGGGCTGGGTGAATTTTGACTCGCCGTAGAGGAGGGCGAGGTTGTCGGCGGAGGTGGCTTCGCCGGAGCGGGTGACGAGGGAGACCAGGGCCATGTAGTCGCCGTCATCACAGTAGGCAACGCGATGGATGGTCTGGATGATGGCTTTGGAGGAGGTGGGGAGGGGATCGCCCTCACGGAGGAGGAGGTGGCTGGGGCGGATGGGGTTGCCTGGAGGGATGGCGACGATGGACTCGGTGACGTCAGCGAAGAGGGCGAGGTCGTTGGCGGAGGTGACGCCGGGGCCGGTGAGGCGGGCGAGGAAGAGGACGTTGCCGCCCTGGGTGGTCCTTTGGAAGGAGAGGAAGGCGGCGATGCGGATGTTGGATTCCGGGGCGAAGCTGGGGGCGATGTCGCCTTTGCGGGCAATCGGGTTGGGGCTGATGGAGCGGCCGGCAAGGTGAAGGGCCTCGTTGTTGGTGCGGTTGACGCCTTCACCGCTGAGGGTGGAGCGGATGATGACCGAGCCATCTGAGGCGATCGACTCGCCGAGGAAGGAGAGGAAGCGGACGTCGACACCGTTGAACCTGGCGACTTCGCTTTTTTGGGCGATGACGACGGGTCCGGTGGAGTCGAAGAGGAGAGCGGCTTGGTTTTCATCTGATGGACCGGACAGGGTGGTGACGAAGGCGTGGGCTGAGCCACCGGAGGCGACGCGGGGGAGGAACTGGCCGAGTGTCAGGGAGGAGACGGAGGTGCCTTCGCGGAGGCTGCGGGAACCGCCGGGGACAACGCTTTGGACGTTGTTGGTGGCGAGGAAGGAGTCGGTGGCGGCCGTGACGGCCCCGAAGCCGGTGGTTCTGAGTTTGCCGATGAGAGAAACCTCGCCGATGTGGTTGGCGGCGTAGGCGCTGAGAGACTTGATGAAATCAAAGGCGAAGATTGCGGAGGGGATGATGCCGCCCTCACTGAAGGCGGCGAAGGGGCTTTGATTGGGTATTTTGGCGAGGATGATGTCGTCGTTGGAGGTGTTGATGCCTGTGCCGGCGACTTTGCCCTGGGCGAATAGGATGCCGCCACCGACACGGAAGGAGGAGAGAGAGGAGATGGAGCCTGAGAAGTTGACGGGCTGACTGGGGAAGAGGGAGGGGCTGGTGGGGGTGCTTTGATTCCAAATGCCGCGGGATTTGACAGCGGCGGCGCCGGGGCCTGAGAGGGATAGAAGGTAGTGACCGGAGGTGGTTGTGGGGTCTTGGAGTTGGATGAGGTTGCTGGCGATGGTGGCACCTGGGACGCCGGGGGCAATGGAGCCGGGTTTAAAGGTGGCGACTCCAGGCAATGGGGGGCGGGAGACGGGGGTTAATTGGAAGAGGGCGCCGCGTTGGGAGGGGGTGGGGGAGTCGCCGGTGAGGGCGTAGACGGAGCTGCCGTGGATGGCGGTAGCGGCGCCGAGTTGGTCGGTGGATTGGATGCCGATGGGGATGAGGGAGGCGGCGACTTGGGGGGCTTCCCAATTGTGGAGGGATAGGATGAGGGTGGAGGGGGCGTTGTTGGGGTCTGAGGCGGGACCGATGGCGAGGAGGTCGTCGGAGGTGGAGATGGAGGTGCCGAAGCCACGGATTTCCTGAGGGAAGACGGGGAGGATTTGGCGGAGATCGGTGGGGCGGTTGGCGACGAATTCGAAGACGAAGCCGCAGTCGGGGTCGCTGGGGACATCGCCGAGGGGAGCGGAGAGGAAGAGTTGTTGGCCTCGGATGGCGACGCTGCTGCCGAGTTGGGCGTTGGGGTTGGTCTGGTGATCAGGGGAGAGGCCTTCGTCGGTGAGTTTGCGGACTTGTTTGAAGGGGGCAAGGTTTTCGAAGAGGTAGCCGGAGCCGGCGTTGGAGCCGCGGGTGGTGTCGTCCAGAGGGGCGCCGATGAGGAGGTAATGGGGGCTGAGGGCGACGGCGGATCCGAAGGCGTCGCCTGCGGCGCGGTCGATTGCGGTGAGGCGCGCGAGTTGGGTGCCGGTGGAGACGGAGTGGACGTAGACGGCACCGCGTCCGCTGTCTTCCTCGGGGGAGCCCGTGAGGAGGAGGTCGCCATGGAGGGCGATGGAGTCGCCGAAGCCGACGGAGGGGCCGGAGATTTTGGAGAGGAGGGTGCCGGTGGAGGCTCGGAAGAGGTAGACGCCTCGGTTGGTGGGGGCGACGGCGGAGATGCTCTCGGGGGCGCCTACGGCGAGGATGTCGCCGAAGAGAGCGATGGCTTTGCCGAATTGAAGCGAACTGATGCTGCGGTCAGCGGGCGGGGGTTCGATGGAGCGGATGTGGGCGCCGGTAGTGGTGTTGAAGACGTGGACGATGCCGCGCTGGCCGAAGGTGGTGGTGCCGATGAGGGCGGAGAAGGAGGGGTCGCCGGTGACGACGAGGGAGCCATTGGTGGCGATGGAGGAGCCGAAGCCGGAGTCCACGGCGGGAGCGGGGCGGGTGCGGAAGAAGCGTTTGACGGTGGGGACGGACTGGGCTGTGAGGAGCGCGGGGGCGGCAGCGGAAAGGAGGATCAGCCAAAGGAGAGAAAGTTTCATAGCAGGAGAGGGAGGCAATTTTGCCATGAGTGGGTTGCCCGATTCTCCGCAAGACTATCACTTGGAGGGGCCGGACGCGAGCTATGAAATGGGTTAGCCTAGGTGGTGAGTTGGCGGCAGGCTTTGAGGGTGTTTTGCATGAGGAGGGCGATGGTCATGGGGCCGACGCCGCCGGGGACGGGGGTGATGGCGCGGCATTTGGGGGCGACTTCGTCGAAGGCGACGTCGCCGACGAGTTTGTAGCCTTTCTCGGTGCCGGGGGCTTCGACGCGATTGATGCCGACATCAATGACGACAGCGCCTTCTTTGACATGCTCGGCCTTGAGGAATTCGGGGCGGCCGATGGCGGCGATGATGATGTCGGCCTGGCGTGTGATGGAGCCGAGGTCGCGGGTGCGGCTATGAGTGACGGTGACGGTGGCGTCTCCGCCGGGACCTTTGGCCATGAGAAGGAGGGCCATGGGTTTGCCGACGATCATGCTGCGACCGATGACGACGGCATGGGCACCTGCGGTTTCGATGCCGGCATCGATGAGGAGTCGCTGGCAGCCGAGGGGGGTGCAGGGGACGAAGCCGGTGGGGTCTTCGAGGGCGAGTTTGGCGACGTTGACGGGGTGGAAGCCGTCGACGTCTTTCGCGGGGTCGATGGTGCGGACGATTTCGGCTTCGTCGATGTGCTTGGGTGGAGGGCTTTGGACGAGGATGCCGTGGATGGCGGGGTCGGCGTTGAGTTGTTGGACGAGGGCGATCAGTTCGGCCTGGGTGGTGGAAGCGGGGAGTTCGTGTTTGACGCTGTGCAAGCCGAGGTCTTTGCACTTTTTGTCCTTGGAGCGGACATAAGCACGGGAGGCTGGGTCATCACCGATGAGGACGACGGCGAGGCCGGGGGTGATGCCACGGGCTTTGAAGGCGGCGATTTCCGCTTGGCATTCAGCGAGGACTTTTTCGGCGACGGCGGTTCCGGAGATGAGGGTGGGCATGGGAAATTGCGGATTGCGGATTTTGGATTGCGGAGTGGTTCAGGGGACGGGCTGGCGGAGGGTGGATTCGAGGGCCTGGCGATGGGATTCGAATTCGGCTTCGGTGAGGCGGCGGGGGATGAAGACGGGGGGATCGAAGACCATGGTGATGGTAGCGAAGGGGAGGGGGAGTTCGAAGCGGTCCCAGGTTTTGAATTTGACGGAGCGGCTGTAGCGAATGCGGACGGGGACGATGGCGCCGCCGGTGAGTTGGCCGAGTTTGACGATGCCGGGCTGGAGGGTGAAGGCGGGGCCGCGAGGTCCGTCGGGGGTGATGCCGATTTCATAGCCTTCGCGGACTTTGCCGGCGAGGGCGATGAGGGCGCTCATGCCCTGCTGGGGTTTGGAGCTGGAGCCGCGTTCGGCTTCGATGCCGAATTCGGCGCAGACGTCGGCGATGATTTGGCCGTCGCCACTGGGGCTGGTGAGGATGGTGCCGGGAACATGGGCGAACCAGGCGTCGTGCAGCCAGGGGATGAGGAACATTTTGTTGTGCCAGAAGGCCCAGATCATGCCTTGGCGGCTGGTGTCGAAGACGCCGGCGTTGTCGGTGACGTTGAAGCGCAGGGTCGCGGCGATGCCGCGCATGAGCCATGCGAGGATTTTGCCAGCGGAACGGATGCGGATTTTGGCCACGGGAGGAGGGGGAGGTTGTAGCTTGGGCGGGGGGGGGATGCAAGTGGGGGTGGATCAAGTTGCGCAAAAAGGGGGGTGGGGGGCGTTGTGGAGGATGGGATTTTGGAAATCGATGCTGAGACTTTCTTGTATTGGGGTGTTTGTGCCGGTGGTGTTTTTGCTGGGCTACCAATCGACTTTGATTTATCACCCGAAAGCTTATCGCGCAGAGCATGAGGCGATGCTGGGAGAGGTGAAGGGGGAGCGTTTGGCGTTTTCGACTTCGCAGGGGCAGCAGACGGCGTTTTACATTCCGCCACGAGAGGGGGGCTCTGGTCTGCCTGATAGGGTGTGGCTTTGCTTTGCTGGGAATGGTTCGCTGGCTTTGGATTGGCTGCATGCGATCGATGCTTGGGAGGGGCGGTTTGCTTATCTTTTGGTGGATTATCCCAGTTATGGTGACTGTGAGGGGCGGCCCACTCCGACACGGATTCGTGAGAGCAGTGAGGCGGCGTTTTCGGCTATGGCTACGCGGTTGGGGGTGACGTCGGGGGATTTGAGGAGCCGAAGCTTGGTGCTAGGGCATTCTTTGGGTTCTGCGGTGGCGTTGATGGCGGCGGAGGATTTGGGGATCGAGCGGGGGGTTTTGATTTCGCCGTTTAGCTCGATGACGGAGATGGGGAGGCTGATGCTGGGGTGGCCCTTGTGTCATTTGAACCTGCATCGGTATGACAATCGGCGGACGCTGGAGGGGGTGTTAGCGAATGAGGAGGTGCGGTTTGTGATTTATCATGGGAGTGAGGATGAACTCATCCCGGTTCGGATGGGGCGTGAGTTGGCGAAGAGGGATGAATCGAAAATCACCTTTCATGAGGTGGCGGGGGCGCATCACAATGATGTGTTAAGGCTGGCAGGGAATCGGGTGGGGGAGTCGATGGCGGAGTTGGCGAAAGGCAGGTGATGTGTTCTGCCTCGGAGAGTCGGGGTACGTTTTTTTGGGCCTTGGAGAGATGAGGGACTTTTGATGACAAAAGGAGGGTGGAAGGACGTTGAAGAGGGCGCGATGAAGATGAAGACGCTGCTTTCGGTTTTGATTTTGTTCTCGATGTCCCTGGCTGTTCGGGGGGCGGAGAGGCCGAATTTTTTGTTCATCATCTTTGATGACATGAGTTGGAATACGGCGGGGGTGTATGGGTGTGAGTGGGTGAAGACGCCGAATCTGGATCGGGTGGCGAAGGAGGGGATTCGGTTTCAGCATGCGTTCACGTCGAACCCAAAGTGCAGTCCGTGCCGGGCGACGATTTTGACGGGGCGGAATTCGTGGCAGTTGGAGGAGCTGTCGGTGCACAACTCGATTTTTCCGAAGAAGTGGGCGGTGTTTCCGGATTTGCTGGAGGCGTCGGGCTATGAGGTGGGGTTGACAGGGAAGGGCTGGGGGCCGGGGGATCACACGGGGCAGGGGTGGACGCGGAATCCGGCGGGGCCGAGCTTTGACAAGCATCAGAGTGAGCCACCGGCGAGTGGGATCGGGAAGAATGATTATGCGAAGAACTTTGAGGCGTTTCTGGAGCAGCGGAAGAATGCGAAAGCGCCGTTTTCTTTTTGGATGGGGTTTCAGGAGCCGCATCGGGCATATGAGCTGCACTCGGGGACGCGGATGGGGAAGGAGCTGGAGGATGTGGTGGTGCCGCCGTATTTTCCGGATGTGCGGGCGGTGCGCAGTGATCTGGCGGACTATGCGATCGAGGTGGAGTGGGCGGACAAGCACATCGGGATGGCGATGGATGTTTTGGAGAAGCGCGGGGAACTTGAGAACACGCTGATCATCATCACGTCAGATCATGGGATGCCGTTTCCGTATGTGAAGGGGCAGATTCATGAGGACGGGTTTCGGCTGCCGTTTGTGGCGCGCTGGGGGAAGGGGATCAAGCCGGGGCGGGTGGTGGAGGATTTTGTGAATGTGCGTGATATTGCGCCGACGTTTCTGGAGCTGGCGGGGGTGGCGAAACATGAGCAGATCACGGGGACGAGTCTGGTGCCGCTGTTCAAGTCGGAGAAGTCGGGCTGGGTGACGGAGGATCGGAAGACGATGCTGGTGGGCAAGGAGAGGCATGATTTGGGGAGGCCGAATCGGTGGGGATATCCTGTGCGGGCGATTCGGACGCCGGAGTTTTTGTATGTGCACAATTATCATCCCGAGCGGTGGCCGGCGTGTGATCCGGAGACGAATTTTGGCAATTGTGATGACAGTCCGACGAAGGAGGTGGTGAAGTTGATGGGCGGGTATTACTTCAATTTGAGCTTCAACTTTCGGCCGGCGGATGAGCTCTATGAATTGCGGAATGATCCGCACGGGGTGAAGAACTTGGCGAATGATCCGGCGTTTGCGGAGACGATGGGTTGGTTGAAGAAGGAGATGTTGGATCGGCTCAAGGCGGAGGGGGATCCGCGGGCGCTGGGGAATGGGGCGATCTTTGATACTTACGAGTATACCAAGTCGTCGCCCAAGGATTATGCGACGTGGTTGAAAACGCAGGATGAGATGATCAGCGAGGAAGCGGAGAAGCGGAGCCGGGAGACGAAGGCGGCGGTGAAGAAGGGGAAGCGGACGGAGGTGCCGTGAGGGGTGTTATTGGAGGGTGAAGGCGGTTTCGGCGAGGCGGTGGCCGTTGATTTGGAGTTCGATGCGGTGGTGGCCGGGGTAGTGGCGGCGGGTGGTGAAGTCGCGGAAGGTTTGTTTTTTGGCGAGGTCGAAGGTGGCTCCGGGGGGGAGGGTGACTTCGGTCCATTTGAAGACCTTTTCGGAGGTGTTTTCGTTGGCTCTGACGTAATGGACGATGTAGTCGATGGCGAGGGTTTGGGCTTTGCGTGAGGTGGAGGTTAGGGTGGTGGACAGGGTGAGATGCTGGCCGAGGTGGAGGGTTTCTGGGGTGACCGATAGGGTGGCGGTGAGGGCGGGTTTTTGGCCGAAGCCGAAGAGTTCCAGGGCCTGGGGGTGGCCGCGTTTGATGAGGGTACGACAGGCGTGTTTAGCGATCCACTGGCGGTGGGGTGTTTCGGTGATGTTCCAGGCGGTGAGGCGGTCGAGGACCCAGTGGGGGTGGTCTTTGGTGATGTCGTTGAGGTGGTTGGCGACGGATTTGCGGACGTAGAGGGCGGGGTCGTCGCGGAGGGCGTCGAGGATGGGGGCGGTGGGGTCTGGATTTTGAACGAGGGCCTGGAGGCGGAGGCCCCAGGGGAGGCGGGGGCGGGAGCCTTCGCTGGCGAGGCGGCGGACGTGCTCGCTGGGGTCGGTGGTCCAGGTGCGCATCACTTGGAGGGTGCGGTCTAGGTCCCGCTGGATGAAGGGACGGATGGCGAACTCGGCGGAGCCGAAGCGGGTGAAGTGGTGAAGGGATTGCAGGGAGAAGTCGGGATCATCGAGGCCGAAGGTGGCGACGAAATCGGAGAGGAAGATGCCGATGAAGTCGTGGCCGATGGAGGGGGCGATTTTTTGCAGGGTGGCGACTTTTTGGCGGAAGCTGCCGGGGAGGGCGGAGTGGACGGCGAGTGAGGTTTGGTGCATGCGCTGCATGAGGCTGCGCTCGGGGAGGCCGTCGAGGGTGGAGGCAAGGAAGCGTTTGGTGTCGAACTTGGTGGAGGCGGATTGGAGGAGGGAGGCGAGGGAGCGGTAGAGGGGTTCGTTGAACCAGTCTTTGAGTTGGGCGGGCGGGGAGGACTCGGCGGGCATGCTGGAGAGTGGCATGCCGGGGCGATGGTCACAAGCGGGAGACGCGTGTTAGGCCCAGGTTAGCCGGAGGCAAAACCTGGACTACTTTGGGGTCACGAGGGGTGGAGTTCGAAGATGGCTTCGATTTCGACGGCGATGTTGCCGGGGAGAGAGCCCATGCCGACGGCACTGCGGGCGCCGATGCCGGCTTCGTCACCGAAGACCTGGGCGAAGAGTTCGGAGCAGCCGTTGATGACTTGGGGGTGCTGGCCGAAGTCGGGGGTGGCGTTGACCATGCCGAGGAGTTTGACGACTTGTTTGATGCGGTCGAGGGAGCCGAGTTCGTTGCGCAAGGTGGCGAGCATGGCGAGACCGGTTTGGCGGGCGGCTTGGCGGGCTTCGTCGAGGGAGAGTTCGGAGCCGACCTTGCCGGTGATGTAGTCGCCATCGGGAAGGAAAGGACCGTGACCTGAGAGGTAGGCGAGGTTGCCGGTGATGACGACGGGTTTGTAGATGCCGCCTTTTGGGGGAGCGGGGGGGAGGGTGATGGCGAGTTGGGTGAGTTGGGCTTCGGCGCTCATGGTGGTCTTGGTTCGCGGTTTGGGATTAGGCGTCGTTGAAGAGTTGGCGGTTTTTCCAGAAGTAGCTGAATCCAGAGATGAGCGTCAAGAAGGTGGTGAAGTAGACGATGAAGGACTCGATGTAGGGGTGGCCGCCGGTGTCGGTTTTGAAGACGGGTTTGAGGAATTCACACCAGGGTTCGTGGGAAGCGGCTTCGAGCATGAAATAGAGGACGGTGATGATTTGCCAGAGCATTTTGTGTTTGCCGAGTTTTTCGGCGGCGAGCACGACGTTCTGGCTGACGGCGATTTGGCGGATGCCGGTGACGAAGAATTCGCGAGAGAGGATGACGATGGCGATCCAGGCGGGTAGCATGCCGTTTTCGACGAGGACGATGAAGGCGGCGGCGATGAGGATTTTGTCGGCGAGGGGATCGAAGAGTTTGCCGAAGTTGGTGACGAGGTTGCGCTTCCGGGCGATGGCGCCGTCGAAGTAGTCGGTGATGGAAGCGGCGGCGAAGATGAGGAGGGCGATGCCGAAAGGGTTGGTGAGGGGGAGATGGAAACAGGCCACGAACACCAGCGTCAGAACCAGACGGGAGATGGTGAGCTTGTTGGGGAGGTTCATGGTGTGCTAAGAGGCGTCGAAGGGCATTAGTCCCGCAAGATGGCGTCTGTCAATGAGGACATGGCGACGCTTTGGCGGCAAGTGACAAAACGGGGCTTGCTTGCGCGGCATTTCTGCGAAACGGAACGGGATGAAGGAGGTGTCGACGGATGATCTGGCGCGAGTGCTGTGGGATTACATGCTGATGGGGCATGTGATGGAGCCGTGTGATTTGATTTTGGTGCTAGGGAGCAATGACACCCGGGTGGCGGAGCATGGGGCGCGGTTGTATTTGGAGGGGCTGGCGCCGAGGATCCTGTTTTCGGGAAATGTCGGGGTGTTGACTCGGCATTTGTTCGCGAAACCGGAGGCGGAGGTGTTTGCGGAGGTCGCGCTGGGGATGGGAGTGCCGGAGGAGGCGATGCTTTTGGAGTCGCGGTCGACGAACACGGGGGAGAACATTCGGTTCAGCCGGGAAGTCTTGGCGGCGCATGGACTGGAGCCGAAGAGATTTATCGTGGTGCAGAAGCCGTATATGGAGCGGCGGGCGTATGCGACGTTCATGAAGCAGTGGCCGGGGAAGGAGATCCGGATGGCGTCGCCGCGACTGGGATGGGACGAGTATGCAAACGAGTTGCTGCCGAAGGAGGTGATTTTGCCGTTGATGGTGGGGGATTTGCAGCGGATTCGGGAGTATCCGAGGCGGGGGTTTCAAATTGAGCAAGTGATTCCGGAGGCGGTGTGGGCGGCGTATGAGGAGTTGGTGAGGAGGGGGGTTACGGGGCACCTGGTGGGGTGAGAGATGAAAGCGTCGTTGGCAGAATGGCTGGCGGGGAGAAGGTTGCTGCAAAGCGCTTGCCAAGGTGAAGGAACGGTTGATCATTTGGGTGAGTGTTTAGCATGTGGCGTTTGGCATTGGTCTTGTTGCTTGGAGGGTGCGCCGTTTCGGTGGACGCGAAGGATGGCGCGGCCCAAAAGGTGTTGTTGATTCATTCGTTCGGGCGGGATTTTGCGCCCTTTCATTTGGTAGCGAGTCACTTCAGGAGTGAGTTGGGAAAGCTTTGTCCAGGGACGGTTGAGTTTGTGGATGCGTCCCTTGAGATGGCACGATTTGACGGGGTGGAAAAGGATGAGCCACTGCTGACTTTTCTGGCGGCGGTGTTTGGTGAGAAACCGCCTGATTTGCTGGTGCCGATTGGCGCACCGGCGGCGATGTTTTGTCATCGTAACCGTGACCGATTGTTTTCGAAGGTGCCGATTTTGGCGGTGGGTTTGGACAAGCGGCGGTCGGTTCCGCTGGTTGAGATGCCGGGTGTGGTGGAGGCGATGACGGATATTGAGCTGGACGGGTTGATGGAAAACATCTTGCTGGTGATGCCGGAGACAAAGCACGTTTATGTGACGATGGGAACCGCTCCGCTGGAGCAGTTTTGGGCGATGGAACTGAAGCGGGCCTGGGAGCGTTATGAGGGGCGTGTTGAGATGCATTTTTTGGACGGGTTGTCTCTTGCGCAGATGAAATCGGTGGTGGCCTCGCCGCCCAAGGATTCGGTCGTTTTTCATGGAATCATGAATCGTGATGGAGCGGGAGTGACGCATGAGGCCGAGGAGGCGCTGGTGGAACTGGTAGCGGTCGCGAAGGCGCCGAGCTTTGGTTACAGTGAGGGTCAGCTAGGGTTGGGGATCATAGGAGGGCGACTGCTGCCGCTACGAGAGTCGGCACAGCGGGCAGCGACGGCGGCGGTTCGACTTTTGGATGGTGAGGATCCGGCGGCGATACAGTTGGAAGCCGTTCCCCTGTCGGCTCCGGTGTACGATTGGCGTGAGTTGCGGCGATGGGGGATTGCGGAGTCAGCGTTGCCGGCGGGAAGCACGGTGCACCACCGGGTTCCGACGCTATGGCAAGCGCATCGGGGTTGGGTTGTGGGTGCGGGCGTGGTCGCGGGGCTTCAGACGGGTTTGATTGTCATGTTGTTGACCGCGCGGCGGCGCGCCAGGGAGAGTGATGCGGCGTTTTCTTTGGCGGCGGAATCGGTGGGTCTGGGAGTCTGGCAGAGAGACATGGTGACCGATGAGATCAAGGCATCCGATCAGTGGCGAGTTTTGTTTGGGTTGAACCCCTCGGAGCGGCTGACGCTGGGGCGGGTGCTGGAGCGTGTGCCGGTTGAGGAGCGAGAGGGTCTTCAGCGGGCCATCGAGATGGGCAATCGACAGGGGCAACGGTATTTGGTGGAGCATCAAGTCGTTTTGGAGGATGGTACGACGCGTTGGATCGCGTCGATGGGAAGGGCGGAGAAGGGCAAAGGGTCTGGGGTGATGAAGACCCGGGGGGTGTCGATGGACATCACGGAGCGCAAGCGAATGGAGGCGGAACTGGGGCAGCAACGAAATCAGTTTGCGCACCTAGCGAGGGTGGCATCGCTGGGGGAGTTGACAGGGTCGTTGGCGCATGAATTGAATCAGCCTTTGGGGGCCATTTTGAGCAATGCGCAGACCGGATTGCATTTGTTGAATCGGCCGGTGGCGGATCTGGCGGAGTTGCGTGAGATCTTGGGGGACATTGTGGAGGCGGACAAACGAGCGGGTGAAGTGATCGTTCGGGTGCGGTCGCTTTTGCAAGCTGGCGAGGCTGAGCGGGCGGCGGTGAACGTGGAAGCGTGTGTGGAAGAGGTTGGGCGATTGATGCGCACGGATCTTCACGAACGAGGGGTGGAATTGCGGACGGCCTTTGCGCGGGATCTGCCGGCGGTGCGGGGGGATCTGGTGCAGTTGCAGCAGGTGATGATCAATCTGCTGATGAATGCCTGCGAAGCGATGGTGGAGAGGGAGGTTGGCGAGCGAGTGGTGTTGGTAACGGCAGTGGCGGAGAAGGATGAGGTGAGGGTAGCGATTGAGGACAGCGGGATTGGGCTGCCTGAGGATGTGGAGCAGCTTTTCAGAGCCTTTTACACGACCAAGAAGACCGGGCTGGGCATTGGATTGGGCATTTGCCGAACCATCATGCAAAGTCACGGAGGCCGGTTGTGGGCGACGCGGAAGGAGACGGGTTCCGGCGCTGTGTTTCATCTTAGCCTGCCTGCCGTGAGGCCTTTGACCGCATGAGCCAGCAACCGATCATTGGACTGGTTGACGATGACCCTGACATGCTCAAGGCATTGCGCCGGCTACTGATGGCGAGGGGATTTCTAGTGCGCAGCTACAGTTCATCCGCCACGTTTCTGGAAGAGCTGAAGGGGCTCGATTTGGACGCGGTGGTTTTGGATTTGTCGATGCCTGAGTTCAACGGTCTTGAACTTCAGGAGCGAATGAAAAGGGAGGGATATTCGTATCCTGTCATTTTTCTCACGGGACGCGGAGACATCCCTTCGAGTGTGCGAGCGATTAAAGCGGGAGCGGTTAATTTTTTGACCAAACCGGTGGATGACCGGGATCTGTTGGAAGCTCTTGATCAGGCCTTGGAGGTGTCAGGGCGCCTTCGCGCGGAGGCGAATGCGACGGCGGAAGAGCGCGTCCGACTGGCCAAGCTCACGCCAAGGGAGTTTGAGGTGCTTCGGCATGTGATCACGGGGCGGCTGAACAAGCAGATTGCGGCGGATCTGGGAGCGAGCGAGCAGACGATTAAGATTCACCGGATGCGATTGACGGAGAAGCTGGGTTGTCCCTCGGTGGCGGAGCTGGTGAGATTGGCCCAGCGGCAGGGCGTTGATGCTGCCGATTAGGAGGGAAGATGGAGAGCGCATTGAACGTTCGTTTCATATTCAGAAGGGCGGGAGAAGCGAATTTGTCTGGTGATGTTTACTGGACCGAATACCATCGCGGTGGTTGACGATGAAACTTCAGTGGGCCGTGCTTTGGCGCGGTTGTTGAGGGTTCATGGTTATGCGGTGGATTTGTTTGAGGAGGGGTGGAGTTTGTTGCGAGCGCATGAGGTGCGTCGTTATGACTGCATTTTGCTGGATCTGCACATGCCGGGCATGAGCGGATTCGAGGTGCTTGGGGCGTTGTTGCAAAAGCGATCGGCGGTGCCTGTTATTGTCATTACGGCGAAAGATGAGGTTGGTACTGCGGAACGAGTGCGGGATCTGGGAGCGGCAGGCTATTTGAGGAAGCCAGTGGACGAGGTTCCTCTGTTGGAAGCTGTGGTCAAAGCGATCGGGGAGCTTGCGCGGGGTGTTGCGTAGAACTATCGTTCAATAGCTCTAAACGGGGCTTTCTCCAAAACTCACCCTCTATTTTCGAATCACGCCTTATGAAAAAC
>JAIYDW010000234.1 GCA_027487315.1 Verrucomicrobiaceae bacterium
CCAATCACGACCACGCCGTCACCGGCCAACCCGGTTTCAATGTCCTCATGCGCGTGGACGAGACCACTTACACACCCGTGCGTGATTACTTCAAAACCCGCAACGGCAAGCCCATGGGCGCGGATCATCCCGTCGCCTGGACCCACGAACCGGCGACCGGTGGCCGCTTCTTCTACACCGAGTTCGGCCACGACTTGCGCTCGCTCAGCACCCCGTTCGCACGGCAGCACATTCTTGAAGCAATCAAATGGGCCGCGAAGATGACGGTGACCCCTGGAAATCAAAAGTAGCAGATGGAATCATGAAACACACCATCGCACCTCTAGCCACTCTATTGCTCGCGCCGATTTGCCCGTCGAACAAGTGGTTACGATCTTCAAGTAAATACACAGCTCTGACTGCCCAAAGACCACCCCAAAAGAGACACGGGTAATGGCATCTGGATTGGTTGAGATCGTGACAATAGATCTCTTCTTTGTCGCCGTTTTGCTAGTGCCGCTGGTTTCATTCGTGGACGAACTTGGAGCAAACCCGGGCAAGCATCCTTATGTAACGGTTGCTGAGGCGCTTCTTTGAACTCTCCGAAGAAGTAGACTCAATCAACCTCCCCATGCTTGCATACGAAACATCAGCCAGAGAAACATCCTGATAGCAGCTTACTGCGCTGAATGGGAATCTGGCAACCCCTTCATGACGTGGTCAGAAAACTGATAGAGATCCGGCAAAACACACGTAACTGGTATGACCTCCTACCTCTCTCATCCCATTACATGAAACTCATCCGCTTTGGCTCACCTGATCACGAAAAACCCGGCGTCCTCCTCGACGATGGTCGCCGCATCGATGTGTCGGCATTTGGGGCTGACTATGACGAACGCTTCTTTGGCGGCGATGGATTACAGCGGTTGGCGGCTTGGGTGAAGGTGAATGCGGCCATGGCTCCGACGGTGGATGAGAGCGTGCGGCTGGGGCCGTGTATCGCGCGTCCGAGCAAGATCGTGTGTGTGGGCTTGAACTACACCGATCATGCGAAGGAATCGGGAATGCCGATCCCTGCGGAGCCGATTCTGTTTTTCAAGAGCACCACTTCCATCGTTGGGCCGAATGATGATCTGGTGATCCCTCGCGACTCCAAGAAAACAGACTGGGAAGTGGAGCTGGCGATCATCATCGGCAAAAAGGCTCAATATGTCAGCGAGGCAGATGCCATGCAGCATGTGGCTGGCTACGCGCTGCACAATGATTACAGTGAGCGCGAGTGGCAGCTTGAGCGCGGCGGTCAATGGGTGAAGGGCAAGAGCTGCGATACCTTTGCACCTCTCGGGCCGTTCCTGGCGACGGCGGATGAGATTCCTGATCCACATAGCCTGCCGCTCTGGCTGAAGGTGAATGGGGTAACGAGGCAGAACAGCAGCACAGCGCAAATGATCTTCGGTGTTCCTAAGCTGGTGAGCTACATCAGCCAGTTCATGACGCTGCTGCCCGGCGATGTGATCAGCACGGGCACACCACCTGGCGTGGGACTTGGCTTGAAGCCTGAGCCTGTCTTCCTCAAACCTGGTGATGTGGTGGAACTCGGTATCTCAGGCCTAGGTGAATCACAACAGGTGGCACGGGCGTTATCGGGGATGGCATGAAGATTCAATGACATCACCTGTGAAAGATTCTCTTGAACACCAACTCAAAGCGTTGCTGCCTCGCGGGCGGGTGCTGACTTCGGCGGCTCAGCTTGCGGGCTATGGTGCCGATGGGTTGGGCTATAAGAACCATTTGCCGGATGCAGTGGTGATTCCGGCGGATGCGGAGGAGCTGGCTGGCTTCATGCAAGGCGCGAGGGCGCTGGGGGTGCCGGTGGTGATGCGTGGGGCGGGCACTTCGCTTTCGGGTGGACCGGTGGCGGCGCAGGGTGGTGTGATCGTTCACACATCGGCGTTGAAGAAGATTCGGGAGATCAATACCGAGGGCTTCTGGTGTGAAGTCGAATGCGGTGTGGGACTCAATGATCTCGATGCAGCGCTGAAGCCGCATGGCGTGTTCTATCCGCCTGATCCATCAAGTGGTCCGGTCTGCACGCTCGGGGGCAATGTGGCTTCGAATGCGGGTGGGGCGCATTGCTTTCGCTACGGGGTGACGAGCAACTATGTCCTCGGAGTCGAGGCGATCATGCTGGATGGCAGTCTGCATCGTTTTGGCGGGCCTGCGGGTGGTCGCGGACCTTGGCGTGAGGATTGGAAACGCTTCATGATCGGCTCCGAGGGCACTCTGGCGGCTTTCACGCGCTTCTGGCTGCGACTGCTGCCATTGCCGGAGAAAGTGTGGACCTTTCGCGCGACTTATCCCGATATGAAAACCACGGAAGCGGCGATTCATGCGCTGGTGGCGCACTCGTCCTATCCGGCGGCGATCGAGATGCTCGATCCGCGCGGCGTGGCGATGGTGGAGAGCAGTCAGATGGCTTGTGGATTGCCCGAGGGTTCGTTCATGCTTCTCGTGGAGATTGATGGCCCAGAGGCGCTGGTGAATGCTCGCGTACAGTCCGTGGCTGAGATTTTGCGTCATGCAGGATCGCAGGACGTGATGTTTAGCGATGAGGATGCCCTTCGCCAAAAGCTCTGGAAAGCCCGCAAAGCCTCCGGTGGGCTGCTCGGCCAGTTGAGCCCCAGTTACGTCGTGCAGGACGCGGTGATACCGAAGCGCGCCTTGGCCGAGGTGCTTCAGCTTGTCTATGATGAAGCCGATGCCGCGAACATCCGTGCGGTGAATGTCTTCCACGCGGGCGACGGCAATCTGCATCCGAACTTCCTCTTCGATTCGCGTGTGCCGGGCGAACTGGAGAAGGTGGAACTCATCAGCAAGCGACTCATGCAGCGCGTCATCGAAGTGGGCGGCACGCTCAGCGGTGAGCACGGTATCGGCAATGACAAGTCCGCCTACATGCCACTGGTGTTTGGTCCGGACTCCATGCGTCTCCAACTCTCCGTGCCAGCCGCTTTCAATCCCGCGCATCAAATGAATCCGCTCAAGGTTTTCGACAATCGTCGCTTCGTCGCATGAACGTCTTCCCTCCCATGCAGCACGAACGACTCTTTGTTCCCTTCCTGGATGAAGTGGATGGAACGCTGTGCCTGCCCGCGAATGCGACAGCGGCTGACATTGTCTCGCAGGCTCAAGAGCATCGCCTGCGCTTTCCACTGCTGTTGGATGATGCGAGTTCGCTACGCGAACAAATCGCCGCCTCCACTCATGCGCCAGCCTCGTGCCGCTTCGGACCTTATTGCGACAACATCCTCGGCATGAACTGGCGGCTGCCCTCAGGACGCATCGCGCGCATCGGCGAACGTGTCGTCAAAACCACGACCGGCTACGATTGGCTGCGCTTCCTGCTGAACAGCGGCTCGCGTTATGGCGAGCCTCTGGACTACGTTTTGCGGTTGCGACCTGATTGTGGATTCACGGCCATCGCCCGCTTCGATGGAGACACCAAGGCTTTGCGCTCCTGTGTATCAAAACTACTTCACAGCGGCTGGATGCACTGGTGGGATGCGGTGGACTTTATCACAGAAGCTGGGGCATCGTTCATCCGTGTGATGATCCATTGCGTGCCAGAGGAAGCATCGATCTTTGCCAAGCAGCTCGAACACATCGCTGCATCGACGAGCACACAGCTTAAGCTGCAAAACAACGTGCCGCCGCCACTCGATGGCCTTCCCGATCTCGTGATCAAGACGACGCCTGATCGTGTCATCGGTCTCTCTGCGGAACTCGCGCACGCCGCGCGGCGTTGTGTGGCGCTGTGCTACAGCGGTGTTGTCCACGTCTATATGAACGAGAGCGAAGACCTCACCGAACGCACGCAAGCTCTCGTCCAACCTTACACAGCAGAACTCCACACCCTCGGCGGCGACTGGTACTCACGCCGGTTGCCTGCCACGCCGCCAACCATCACCGAGTCTGCGTGGCTCAACACGCTGGAGGAAGCCATTCATACGACGGAGGGGGCGTGGAGTGATGGAGTATTGGAGTGATGGAGAAATGAAACAGAAAACACAACATCACTTCATGACTCCTACACTCCAACTCACCATTGAGGCCCAGGGCTACTTCTCCAACTGCACCCACTGCGGCTTCTGCCTCGCCGTATGCCCGACTTACAAACTCACTGGCGATGAAAACAATTCACCGCGTGGTCGTTTGCGCCTTTGGAGTGAGGAAGCGGCGGGACGACTGCAGCAAGACAAGTGGACGGACTTTTACACCGCTGAATGTGTCGGTTGTCTCGCCTGCGAAACGGCCTGTCCCGCGACGGTGCCTTATGGTGAGATCTTCGAGCATGTTCGTCATGAACACGTCGCATCGCATCGCTTCAAACCAAAGCTCGCGCTCCGACTCGCAGCGGCGGCGGTCACGCATCCGATGTTGTTCAATCTCGCCATGCTGCCTGCACGGCTCTTGCGAAGCGCTGGGCTCAGCATGCATCGCTTTCTATTCCCTGGCCGTCCGTCGGCTCTAAAAAGCACCGCCGCGTATGCAGAGGAACTCATGCAGCGACATCGGCCCACCGGTCCGCGTGTGGCTTTTCTCACCGGTTGTTTGATGGAAGCCATGTTCCGTGAGATCAACTTCGCCACGGTGCGCGTGCTCATCGAGAACAATGTCCAAGTCATCATCCCTGACGGTCAAGGCTGCTGCGGCGCGTTCCAGGAGCACACTGGACTCGATGGTGTCGAAGCCCTTCGCGATCAGAACCGGCGAGCGTTTGGCCCGCTCGATGTCGAGGCCATCGTCAGCAACTCGTCCGGCTGCGGTTACGCTTTGGGCAAGACATTGCAGCCCAACAAACAAGTGCGCGATGTGCTCGGCTTCCTCGGCGAACTCGGCCCCGTGCGCCGCCCGCGTGCCCGCGATGATGGCACGCGACTCTATGTGGATCTGCCCTGCCACCTCGTGCATGGACAGAAGGCCGCAGGCATTCCCGCGAAGGTGCTCGATGCCACTGGCTACCGTTGGGAACTTGCGCCCAAGGCCAAGGACTGCTGCGGCTCCGGTGGCGTTTACAACATCCAGAAGCCCGAGAACGCGAGTGCGATCCTCGCCGACAAATCCGCCTTCCTCAACGAAGCCGAAGGCGCACCCGTCATCCTCGGCACCTCCAACCACGTCTGCATGATGCAATGGCACAGCGCCGGAGCCACCGGACTCGTCACTCGCCCCTACGAAGTGAAACACATCATCCAACTCCTCGATCCCGGAGAGAAGTTCAGCATCCCTTCAACCTCACCCCAGCCATGAACCACAACGACCTCACCCTGAGTCACGACAAAAAGATGGGAGACAAAAAGATGAAGAACAGAAGCCCATTTTTCTGTCTCACATCTTTTTGTCTTTTCATCGTCACTCTCCACGCCGCCGAGCCAATTGATCCAGCTCGCTTTGAAAAGGAAATCCTCGTGCCAGCAGCACGTGATGCGATCCAGATGGAAGTGCTGCCGGGTGGCGATGTCATCTTTGCCGAGTTCTGGGGCACCTTTAAACGTTGGGACGCGAAGTCAGGCGACGTGAGCATTCTGGGCAAGGTGCCGACTTATGCGAAGGGCGAGATCGGACTGCTCGGCATGGCGGTAGCTCGGGATTTTGAGCAGAGCGGGCATGTTTATGCCTTGTTCGCGCCGATGGCGAAACTCGGCACCGTGCGGGTGAGTCGCTTCACGGTGAAGGACGGCAGGATGGCGGCAGAATCGGAGTTGGAACTGCTTTCATGGCCTTATGATACCGAGCATGTCTTCCACATGGGCGGCGCGATGTGGATGGATGGAAAAGGCGATCTCTACATCGGCAATGGCGACAACTGTCACTATGATCCGGGCTTGCCGCAGGACACACGGCCGGAGCGCAAAAACTGGGACGCCTTCCGCTCCGCCGCCAACTCACGCGACCTGCGCGGCAAGGTGCTGCGCATTCATCCGAAGCCGGAGGGTGGCTACTCCATTCCCGAGGGCAATCTCTTTGCCGATGGCAAGGACGGCAGGCCGGAGGTCTTCGCCATGGGCGTGCGCAATCCCTTTCGCCTCTCCGTGGATGACAAGACGGGCACGCTCTACTTCGCCGATGTCGGCCCGAACATCATGCCGGTGCTCGGCGTGAAGCCGGATGGCTACGAGGAACTCAATGCCACGCAGACCGCGGGGAACTTTGGCTGGCCGCTCTTTGTCGGGCCCAATGAAGCACTGCCACTCTATGATTTCGCCGCGAACAAGGAGGGCAAACGTTACGATCCGCAGTCGCCGGAGAATCTATCGCCGCGCAACACGGGCATCCAAAAACTGCCGCCGGCCAGGCCCGCGCTCATTTGGTATTCGAGCCTGCCTTCGAAGGACTTCCCCACGGTCGGCAGCGGTGGTCGCTCCATCATGGCCGGACCGGTGTATCGCTACGACGCGGCGAATCCTTCACCCATCAAGCTTCCCGAAGCGCTCGATGGCCGCCTCTTCATCTACGAGTGGATGCGGAACTGGATTCAGACCTTGAAGCTCGGCACCCCTGGGCCGGAGATCGAGCCCTTTGTGCCGACCTGGAATCTGCGCCGCCCCATCGACATGAAGATCGGTTCCGATGGTGCGCTCTACATGATCGAGTATGGCGACCAGTGGTGGGAGAACGACGACAGCCGCATCGTGCGCGTTGTGTATCGTCGCGGCAATCGTGCGCCAGTGGCCCGGATCAGCGCGAGTGAAACAGCGGGCAAACAACCGCTCGCGCTCACCTTTGATGCAGCTGCCTCGAGCGATCCCGATGGCGATGCGCTGAAGTTCATCTGGAGCATCGCGGGCAAGGAACAGACCGGCGACGGAGCAAATTTCGCGCACACCTTTGATCAACCCGGCAGCTATGAAGTCAGCGTGACTACGCTCGATGCCAGCGGCGCGAAGAGCACCGCGAAGGAGATGATTCACGTCGGCAATGGTCGACCCTTCGTGCGCTTCGAGTCGCCAGCACACGGTTCGTTCTTCGATTGGGATTCCAAGATTCCTTACCAGGTGTCCGTCACCGAAACGGATGGCGACGCGGTGCAGACGAATCTCGCCACCGTGCAGGGCGAGTTTCGCGGTCGCCGTTTTGCCAGCGAGGGTGCCGATGATGTGCTCGATCCCGGACTCGCCATGATGCGCGCCAGCACCTGCTTCGCCTGCCACATGGCCGACACCCCATCGGCTGGTCCGCCATACAAAACTGTCGCCATGAAATACAAGGACGACCCCGCCGCCGCCGAACGGCTCGCGCAGAAAGTCCTCAACGGTGGCACTGGCGTGTGGGGGCAGCTTCCCATGCCGCCACATCCGCAGCACAGCATCGAGGAACTCCGCCGCATGGTCGCCTGGGTGCTCTCGCTCAAGGACGATCCCGCCAGCCCGCCGCAGTCCGGAGCCAGTGGCACCTTCACCGCGCCGAAGAAGCCCGAGAAAGGCACACGCGTGGACGAAGGCGTGCTGATCCTCACCGCCGCTTACACCGATGATGGCAAGCAAGCCACCCTGCCGCGCCTGCACGGTGAAGGCACCGTGGTGCTGCATTCCCGCCGCAAAAAAGCCGCGCTCTATGATGAGAACCACGGCATGGCCTACATCGAGCACGCCTACGGGGAGAAGGCCATCGTCGGCCACTTCAAGGACGGCACCCACATCCTCTGGCGCGACCTGAACCTCACCGGCATCTCGCACATCACCGTCCGCGCCGGGTGCTTTGACACCAACGGTGGCACCCTCGAACTCCGCAGCGGCTCACCCACCGGCCCCGTGCTGGCCAGCGTCGAAGTGAAGCCCTCCGGTCAAGCCGACTCAGGCGAGTTTCTCTCCATCCACGCCACGCTCAGCAACGCCAACGGCCTCACCGACGTCTGCGTCGTCGCCCGCTGCGCGGACAAGAACACCGAACTCGGCCTGAACTGGATCGAGTTTCAACCGTGATGCGATTTGCCATGAAACACACACTCACCCATCAAGACGACAAAAAGATCGCAGACAAAAATAGGCAGACTCGAACACCATTTTTCTGTCTCACATTTTTTTGTCTTATCACCTCACTGCACGCCGCCGAGCCGATCACCAACTCCATCGGCATGAAGCTCATGCCCATTCAGCCCGGCACGTTCACGATGGGCCAGGACGGGCCGCCGATGGAGGATTACTTGCGGCAGAAGCGGTTTGGCGAGATGCACAAGGACATCGACCGGATCGACTTCGATGAGAAGCCCGCGCACCGGGTCACCATCACGCAGCCGTTTCACATCGGCGTCACCGAGGTCACGGTGGCGCAGTATCGACAGTTCGATCCTGAGTTCAAAAAGAAGAATCCGAAGTCGAAGCCTGCGGATGATGATGCGGCAAGCGGTGTGACTTGGGACAAGGCTGTGGCGTTTTGCGAGTGGCTCACGAAGAAGGAAGGCAAGACCTATCGCCTGCCGACCGAGGCGGAGTGGGAGTATGCCTGCCGCGCTGGCACGACGACGCTCTTTCATACCGGTGACGATTTGCCGGACGGGCATCAAAAGTGGTTCGGTGAGGACAACTTCCGCGGTGTGTATTTCCCCTCGGGACCGATGCCGCGTGAGTATGACTGGCGGAATGTCGGGAAGCCCGCAGCGAGCTTGAAGCAGGGGCAGATCATCGGCCTCGATCACCCGGTGGAGGAATCGAAGGCGGGTGGCACGGGTTCCTTACGCGTGGCGCAAAAAACGCCGAATGCCTGGGGCCTGCACGACATGCATGGCAACCTGGCGGAGTGGTGCAACGATTGGTATGGGCCGTATGAAAGCGGCTCGCAGACTGATCCGCTCGGTCGCGCCGATGGCGATTGCCGTGTGTTTCGCGGCGGCTTTCATTCCTCGATGAGCCGCTTTCTGCGCTCGGCGAATCGCGGCTCGTGGGTAACGAACTCCGCGAGCGAGCGCATCGGCTTCCGCGTCGTGCAGGGTGAGCTTCCGAAGGTAAAACTCATGCCCGTGGCCACGATGCCGCTGAACGCGCAGAACGTGAGTCAGAAGGTGCCGGACATCACGCCGCAGCCAGCGGACGCGCCTTTCTTTGAAGGGCCGAAGCCCTTCGTGCGCATTCCCGAGGGCGCTGTCGGCCCGGTGCTCATCAGTCAAAATCACAGCCCGTCCATCACCGAGTGCCCGAATGGCGATTTGCTCGCCGTTTGGTTCTCCACCCTCGGCGAGACCGATCTCACCACCGCAAACGCCGCCTCGCGATTGCGCTATGGCGCCAAGGAATGGGAACCCGCCTCGCCCTTCTGGGATGCGCAGGACGTGAACGACCATGCGCCCAAGGTCTGGTGGGACGGCGAGAAGACGATCTTCCACATCGTCGAAGGCCGACAGCATGGCGACATCGTGATCCGCCGCTCCACCGACAACGGCGTGACCTGGTCGAAGGCCGAAGTGATGCGGGCACACGGAGAGTCGGCCAGCAATCCCATCCGAACGAAGGAATGTGTCATCGCGATCCCATTCGACTCCGCTGGCCTGTCCATCAGCCGTAACAACGGCAAGAGCTGGAGCGAGACCGGGCGGCATCGGCGCGGTTCGGAAGACATTCAGCCCGGAGGCAAGGGACCTTTCATGGCAGGCATCCACGGTCCTGTCGTCGAGCTGGCCGACGGACGGCTCATGGCCTTCGGTCGCATCAGCGCAGGGAACGCGGACCAGGAGCGTTTCAAGTTCAAGATGCCCGTCAGCTACTCCGGCGACCTCGGTGAAACGTGGCAATGGGAAACGAGTGAGTTCCCCGTGGTGAGCAACACCCAGCGCCCCGCCATGCTGCGGCTCAAAGAAGGCCCCATCCTGCTCTGTTCCTTCACCGACGGGGCCCGCACGCCTTTCAAAGAGCGCAAAGGCCTCACCTTCAAATCCACCGCCGGCGACTACACTGGCACTGGCCTATACGCCGCCGTCAGCTACGACGAAGGCAAAACCTGGCCCGACCGCCGCCTCATCGCCCCCGAAGGCAAAACCACCGCCGACATCGGCGGCTACCTCGCCCTCACTCAAACCCGCGACGGATGCATCCAGCTCATCACCAGCAAGGACCACTATGCCTTCAACCTTGCGTGGGTCAAAGCCCTGCCGACTGCGCCGAAGAAGTGATCAGCCCACCAACCACGCTCAAAACACGGACTCATGAAACACATTCGCTTCTTCCTCATTCCTCTCGTCCTTTCCGTGTCTTCGGTGTGTTCCGTGGGCCAAACTAAACCCGAAGTCGCCAATGCCACCAAGGTCACGAAACGCGCCTGGGAATCCGCGCCTGATGAAAAGAAAGTGCTTTGGCAGCAGCAGCGCGAGGCATTGATCAACATCGACCTATCCGAAGACACGCAGAGGCAGATCGTTATCGCTCGCGGTTCGCCGAAGCCGGATGAGTATCACGCGCATCCGACCACCGCGATGCTGGCGGACAACAAAACGATGTTTTGCGTCTGGAACATCGGCCACGGCGGTCATGCGGGGCCGATGGCACGCAGCGATGACACGGGTTTGACCTGGACGCGCCTGGACGACGTGCTGCCGCCGAACTACGCCAACTTCAAGAACTGCCCCAGTATCTACTGCATCACCGATCCGCAAGGCAAAGAGCGGCTGTGGGTCTTTGCCGCACGCACTTTGACCGACAAGGAGAACCCGAAGCTCATCGAAGGCCGTCATCAGGGTTTCATGCCGCGCATCGTCAGCGAGGACGACGGCAAGACGTGGCGCGAGCTGCCTCCCATCGGCGGGCGCATCGCGAAGGACGATCCCTTTCGCTGCATCATGACCTTTTCCAGCATCGTGCGGCTGAAGGATGGCTCGTCGCTTGGTTTCTTCCATCGCGGCAGCGGCATCGGCGAAGAAGGCACGCTGCAAGTGCTGCAATCCATCACCCGCAACGGCGGCTTCACCTGGTCGCCACCCACCGTCGTCTGCGACGGCACGAAGCTCGATGGCAAGCACCCGTGCGAGCCGTATGTCTTCCGCTCGCCCGATGGCAACGAACTCTGCTGCCTCATGCGCGAAAACCGCCGCAGCGGCACCAGCCTCGTCATGTTCAGTCGCGATGAAGGCAAGACATGGTCAAAGGCCACAGACGCACCGTGGGGCCTCACGGGTGATCGTCACCACGACATCACCTTGCCCGATGGCCGCATGGTCATCGTCTTCCGCAACGCCTCGCCAAAGTCGCAGGACGAAGGCGGCTTCATCGCGTGGGTCGGCACCTACGACGACATCAAGCAAGGCGAGCCCGGGCAGTATCGCGTGAGCCTGCTGAAGACGTTCAAAGACGGCTTCTACCCCGGCATCCATTTGCTCCCCGACGGCACCATCGTCGCTACAACGTATGCGAACTATCGCAAAGAAGACATCGGCTGCTCCATCGTCAGCATCCGCTTCAAAATGAGCGAGGTGGATGCGATGGCGGCAGAGATAAACCCACAAGCGAAACCATGAATCACGCACTCACGCTCCTCTTTCATCGCAACAGGGCGATCATTCCCCTTGTGGGGCTTGCCCTGGTTTTCCTGTCCCAGGAGACCCATGCGGACGATCGCCTGCGGTTCCCGGGATGGTTCACCGACCACATGGTGTTGCAGCGCGATAAGAAGATTCATGTCTGGGGCTGGGCCAAAGTGGGCGACATGATTCAAGTAACGCTCAGCACCGAAAAAGAGAACGCCACGGCCGATTCAAAAGGTCGTTGGGACGTGTTCTTCGTGCCGCGCCCGGCCGGTGGCCCTTTCGTTTTGAAGGCTGAAAGCGGCAGTGAGCAAATCCAGGTTTCGGATGTCCTGATCGGCGATGTGTGGGTGATCGGCGGGCAATCGAACATGAATATCGCGGTTCGCGATGGCGACGAGGCTGTCGAAGCAATCAAAGCTTCCACCGATGACAAACTGCGCCTCATTCATTTTCCCAAGCGTCCCGAGTGGGAGCCGCAAATCGACAACACGGCTCAATGGGAGAAGGCGTCGCCGCAAAGCGTGACGACGTTTTCGTGTGTCGGCTATCACTTTGCACGAAAACTCAGGGGCGAGATGAGGGACGTTCCCATCGGAATGATTCAGGCGGCCGTTGGCTCCACCTGCGCCGAAGCCTGGCTCAGCAGGGATGCCTTGGGACAGAACCAGGCGTTTGCTCACTACTTAAAGGATTTGGACGCGGTCGAAGCCAAATACCCGGAAGTCAAAACCAGCATGGTGGAGATCGGAACCAAATGGAACAGGCTGCGCAAAGACCATATCCAGGCGGGGATCGATTTCCGCGCCGGTAAGCTCAAAGAACGCCCGCCCGTCAACGACGCCCCTTATGCCCGCGCCTTGCCGTGCCTGATGCACAATGGAATGATCCGCCCTCTTCAGCCCTTCGCCATTCGCGGGGTCATCTGGTGGCAGGGGGGAAGCAATGCAAAGCCAACCGAGAAGGCGTTCGAATACCGCGAATTGTTTCCCTACTTGATCGAAACCTGGCGCAAGGAATGGGGACAGGGCGACTTTCCATTTCTCTTTGCCCAGGAGCCGACGCTGAAGTGGGATTTCATGGAGCCCGGATGGATGGTGGTCCGCGAAGCGCAACTGATGACAGCGCAGAAAGTCAAAAACACCGCCATCATCATCAATTCGGACCAGCGCTACGACAAGAACCCCGAACTCAAGCACTTCCCCACGAAACCCGTGGTAGGCCAGCGGCTGGCTCTGGCGGCCCTGGCGTTGGCATATGGAAAGAAGGTGGCCTTTTCGGGTCCGCTTTATGACGCGTCCAGAACCAAGGTGGAAGGCGCTAAGATGCGCATCGGGTTCATCCACGCCGAGTCCGGCCTGAAGATGCGCCAGGGGAAACTGGAGTACTTTGAAATCGCCGGCGACGACCGGAAATTCGTCAAGGCCCAGGCCACTATCGAGGGCGACACCGTTGTCGTCTGGTCCGAGGCCGTCGCCCATCCACGGGCCGACCGTTACGACTGGGATACATGGACGGGCGCGACTTTGATGAATCAAGCGGGTCTGCCCGCATCGCCCTTCAGGACAGACGACTGGGTGATCGATTGACCGTCCTACAATGTGATCCCCATCGCATGAGCCTGCTCAAGACCTTCAAAGACGGCTTCTCCCCCGGCATCCATTTGCTCCCCGGTGGCACCATCGTCGCCACGACCTATGCGAACTATCGCAAAGAAGACATCGGCTGCTCCATCGTCAGCCTCCGCTTCAAAATGAGCGAGGTGGACGCGACGGCGGAGACGATGAAGTGACCATCTTTTTATGAAACACTGCGCCAATGACTCCTCTATGAACGACAAAAACATGTCCGGCAAAAACTTGAAGACCCGGAGCCCATTTTTCTGCCACGCATCTTTTTGTCGTCTCCTCCTCACCGCCCTACTCCTCGCGCCGCTAGCCACACTTCACGCCGCTGATGATCTTCCTGAGCCGCCTGTGAGTTGGAAATACCCGCCGGAGATGCCGGGGGCGAGTGTGGAGGTTTATCGGGAGGTGAATGGTGTGAAGCTCAATGCCTACATCTTCACGCCGTCGGGTCACCGAGCCTCGGATCGATGCCCAGCGGTGTTGTTCTTCTTTGGCGGCGGATGGAAAGGTGGATCGCCGGGGCAGTTCCTGCCGCAGTCGCTTTACCTCGCGAAGCGCGGCATGATCGCCATCCCTTGCGACTACCGGGTGCTGAGCCGTCACGGAGTGATCCCGCAGGATTGCCTGCGCGATGCGAAGGCGGCGATGCGTTGGGCTCGCGCCAATGCCGCGCGTCTGGGTATCGACCCTGACCGCATCGTAGCCGGAGGTGAATCCGCTGGTGGTCATCTCGCTGCTGCAGTGGCGTTGGTGCCGGGTTTCGAGGACGGAGATCACACCGAAGTCAGCTCGATGCCGAACGCTCTCGCGTTGTTCAATCCTGCCGTTGTGCTCGCGCCGGTGGAAGGTCATCCAGGGCTGCTTTCAGACGAAAAGAACGCCGACATCCGCACCCGCTGCGATGGCCGTCCTCAGGAAATCTCACCTTATCATTTCGTCCGCGCTGGGCTGCCTCCGAGCATTTTCTTCCACGGCACGAAGGACGAGGCTGTGCCATTCCCCACGGTGGAACTCTTTGCCAAGGCCATGACCGCTGCGGGCAATCGCTTCGAACTCAAAGCCTACGAAGGCCAACCGCACGGCTTCTTCAATCCCGGGCGCGGCAAAGGCGAGCCGCGCGAGGAGGCCAGTCGCTGCTTTCACCGCACCATCCGCGAGCTGGACGCCTTCTTCGTATCACTGGGCTATCTCAAGCCATCGGACAAGTTGCCAACACCAGCCGCCAAGAAGCTGTCCGATTTCCAGCCACTCGTCCGCACCGAGACCTGGACCGAGAAATGGCCGGACGCTTCCGGCAAAGCCGAAACGCGCAACGTCACCGCCGAAGTGTGGACGCAAGCCATGCAAGCATCGCTGGACGCCCAAGGAACGCTGCACATTCCCGCGCGAGCGAAACCCTATTACCTGGACGGTCCGCTCGTCGTGAAATCCGGCCAAAAACTAAGCGCTGATCCGACCGCTGAGATTCGCCTCAAGCCCGGCAGTAACACCTGCATGGTGCGCAACGAGCATGTCGCCACCATGAACACGAAGCCGGTGCCCGCCGATTTGCAGCTCGATTCGGACATCACCATCGAAGGCGGCATCTGGACGACACTGGCCGTGTCCCGAGCTGAATCCAACGGCAATTTGCGCGGCCACTCAGCGAAGGAGAATCCGGCTTTCGGTGCGCACGGCGTCATCCTGCTGCAAAACGTCCGCCGCGTCTCGGTGAAAAACGTCACCATTCGCCAGAGTCGGCCCTTCGGCGTGCATTTGGCGAACGCGCATGAGTTCACAATCGAGAACGTCACGCTTCAAGAGCATTACCGCGACGGCGTGCATGTGAATGGCCCTTCAAGCGATGGCGTCATTCGTGGCGTGCGAGGCGATTCGCACGATGACAACGTGGCGCTCAATGCCTAGGAATGGAAACACTACGCGCCCAGCTACGGTGCCATCGAGCGCATCGCCATCGAAGACGTCACCGGAGCGCCCGAAGGTCTGCCTGCGGCCAATTCCATCCGCATCCTGCCCGGCGTGAAGCGTTTTGACGATGGCACCACGCTCGATTGCCCCATCAGCGACATCACGCTGCGCCGCATCATGGACATTCATGAGTTCAAGCTCTATGACCAGCCGAACCTCGAACTCGGTCGCGGTAACGACTTCAGCATCGGCGTCGGCACGCTCAAAAAGCTCCATTTTGAAGATCTCACCTTCAATCACCCCGGCAAGATTGAACTCCGCGCAAACACCGACGCCCTCTCGATCCACAACGTCCGCGTGAATCACCCCATCACTCCTGAATGGCACCTCCTCGCCATCGGCCCGAAGTCCATGACCTACCAGAGCGGAGGTCCGAGCAAGCCAGAGAAGTGGACTGAAATCTTCTCCCCCGACCTCGACTGCATTGCGCGCAACGTCAGCATCACCGGCGTCCGCACCAAGGACTCGCAGACAGACTTGCCCATCGAGCAAGTCGTCAAAGTCATCGAGCAAAAACCCAACCCCGACTACCCCAATACCACACCGAAAGGCGGCACGGGGAAAGGGATTTGGATTCGATGATGTATGTCTTCCACCGCTCTCCGTTTCCATGACTAATCCTCCTCCCTCTCAAGCACGCCGCGTCGTGCTTTTCTTCGCCGTTACGTTGGCGATCATCACTTATGTGGACCGCGTCTGCATATCCCAGGCAGCACCTGCGATGCAGGCGGAACTGGGTTTGACGAAAATCCAGATGGGCTATGCCTTCACCGCGTTTGGTTGGGCTTACGCCTTGTTTGAAATCCCTGGTGGCTGGCTCGGGGATCGCATCGGGCCGCGCAAGGTGCTGATGCGGGTGGTGGGCATGTGGTCTCTCTTCACGGTGGCCACGGGTTGGGCGTGGAATCTCTGGTCGCTGGTGGTCAGCCGGTTCTTCTTTGGCATGGGCGAGGCGGGTTGTTTTCCCAACATCACGAAGGCTTTTACTAACTGGTTCCCGTCGGCCGAGCGCGTCAAAGCCCAGGGCATCCTGTGGCTGAGTGCGCGCTGGGGTGGTGCCTTCACGCCGCTCATTGTCGGCTGGATGCTGGCGAGCGGTGGTGAGGGTAAGTTCGGGCTCGGCCTGCATTACCGGTGGGTGTTTCTGATCTTTGGTCTGCTGGGCGTGGTCTGGGCGCTGTCGTTCTACCGCTGGTTCCGCGATTATCCGAAGGATCATCCGGCGGTGAATGCGGGCGAGTTGGCTGTCATCGGGGAAACGCAGCACAGCGGTGATCATTCAATGCCGTGGGGCAAGCTGCTGGCCTCACGCACAGTCTGGATGCTCTGGGCGCAGTATTTTTTCATGTCCTACGCCTGGTATTTTTACATCACCTGGTTCCCCACGTATCTGAAGGAACAGTTCACCGGCATGGGCGATATGCAGCGGGCCTTGCTGGCCTGTGTGCCGCTGTTTTTTGGCGGCATAGGCTCTATTCTCGCCGGTCTGCTTTCGGCGCGGCTGGATGTGTGGCTCGGCAGTATCGCCCGCACGCGCCGTTGGCTGGGAGTGCTTGGCATGGGCGCTGCGGGTCTCATGCTGCTCGTCTCGATGCAACTTCAGACACCCGTGGCCTCCGTGCTGGCTATTGGTCTCGCAGCTTTGTTCAGCGATCTTTCCATGCCTGGTTCCTGGGGCGCGTGCATGGATGTCGGCGGACGCTACACCGGTGCCCTCTCCGGCAGCATGAACATGATGGGCCAAGTCGGCGGAGCCATCGCACCCATGGCCGTGCCGCTCGTGCTCGCCGCCACAAACAACAACTGGACCATCAACATGGGCCTCTTCGCCCTCAGTTACTTCCTCGGCGCCATCTGCTGGGCCTTCATCAACTCCGACGAACGTCTGCACGAATAACTCATCACTCCACCACTCCATGACTCCACCCACCACCACTCGTCGTTCCTTCCTCGGCAGTCTCGGCTCGCTGGCTGCCGCTCCATTGTTTGCCCGAGACTTCGGCCCCGGCGCTGCCCCCGTCCGTTATCCCGAGCCCGATGTCATCGCGCTGGACAAGGCCTTTGAGAAATACAAGATCGCCATGTCGCCCATCGAGCGTCTGCACACTGGCATGTATTGGGCGGAAGGCCCAGCGTGGAGCGGCTGGGGAAACTACCTCGTGTGGAGCGACATTCCCAATGACGTGCAACTCCGTTGGCTGCAAGACGACAACGAGGTCACCACGCTGCGCAAACCCGCGCATCACAGCAATGGCAACACCTTCGACCGTGAGGGCCGCCAGATCTCCTTCGAGCACGGCACCCGCCGCGTGGTGCGTTATGAGCCTGACAACAGCGTCACCGTCCTCGCCGAGAAGTTCGACGGCAAACCCTTCAACGCACCCAACGACGGCGCGGTGCATCCCGATGGCAGCGTGTGGTTCACGGATCCCGGCTACGGTAGCCTCGGTAACTTCGAGGGACACAAAGGCGAACTGCTTCTCAAAGAAGCCGTCTATCGTATCGATCCCAGTGGCAGGATCGACAAGCTCACCGACGAAATCTTTAAGCCCAACGGCCTCTGCTTCTCGGCTGATTACAAAAAGGTCTATGTCGCTGACACCGGTGCCACGCATTACCCCGACGCACCGAAGAACATCAAAGTGTGGGACATCGACGGCGCAAAGCTGAAGAACGACTGCGAGTTTGCCTCCATGAAAATGGATCTCAACGGCAAGGAGGTCGCCGGCCTCGCCGATGGCATCCGCTGCGACAAAGACGGCAACATCTGGGCCGGTATGGGCTGGGTGGGCGAAGGCTACGACGGCGTCCACATTTTCTCTCCTGAAGGCAAACGCATTGGCCAGATACTGCTACCCGAAATCTGCGCCAATGTCTGCTTCGGCGGCCCACGCCGTAATCGCCTCTTCATGGCCGCCAGCCGCAGCCTCTACGCCGTCCATACCGAAGCCATCGGTGCGCACTGGTGCTGAAAACAATGACGAACCCACTTCCACATCCACTCATGAAAAAACTCATTCTCACCCTGCTAACCGTCGGCCTCATCTCCGCACATGCTGAAGTCAGCAAAAACAAGTTCGGCACCACTCGCGATGGCGAATCTGTCGAGCGCTACACCTTGAAGAACAAGCATGGCCTTGTCGCCAAGGTCATCACTCTTGGCGGCATCATCAACGAACTGCATGTGCCTGATCGCGCGGGAAAACTCGCCGACATCGCGCTCGGATTCGACACTTTGGCCGAATACGAAGAGCACAACGGCGGCGTGTTTTTCGGCTGCATCACCGGGCGCGTGGCCAATCGTATCGCAGGCGGCAAGTTCGACCTCGATGGCAAGTCCTACACGCTCGATCTGCATCCGAAGACCAACTTTCACATGCACGGTGGCTTAAAGGGTTTCAGCAAGGTCATTTGGAAAGCAGCAATCGTCACCGACCCACGCGGACCGGCATTGCGCCTGACCTACCTCAGCAAGGACGGCGACCAGGGCTTCCCCGGCAATCTCAACAGCAGCGTCATCTATGTGCTCACCGAGAAGGATGCGCTCGTCATCGAGTATGAGGCCACGACCGACAAAGCCACGTCGATCAACCTCACCAACCACACTTACTTCAACCTCGCTGGAGCAGGCAGCAGCACCGTGCTCGATCATCAGCTCACCTTGCAGTCGCAGCGTTATCTCGAAACCGATGCCGACCTCTTGCCCACGGGAAAGCTGCTGCCCGTCGCGGGCACGGCGTTTGATTTCACCAAGAGCGAAGTCATTGGCAGCCGCTTTGATCAAATCTCCATCGGCGGCTACGACCACGCCTTCGTTCTCGCCGACAAGCCGCAGACAAAGCCCGCCCTTGCCGCCGAGCTCTATGAGCCTAAGACCAGTCGCGTGATGCAAATCCTCACCGACCAGCCCGGCATCCAGCTCTACACCGCCACCTACACCACACCGCTCAAAGGCAAAAACGGCATGGGCTATGACCGCTTCCACGGCCTCTGCCTGGAGACCCAGCATCATCCCGATTCAGTCCATCACGCCGAGTTCCCCACGACCATCCTCCGTCCTGGCCAGACGTATAGCACCACGACCATTCATCACTTCACCACGCGCTGATGATTGCAGACCACTGGCGTTTACGCTCCGGTGCTTCATTAATCCCGCCCTCCCTCCGCCATGAGCCAAAAATCCGCCCCCGAGCCTGATTCTTCAGCGTTTCATTCCCAGTATCCGTCCATTGAGCACCTGCGCGAGCGGGCACGGCGGCGGGTACCGCGCTTTGCTTTTGAGTATCTGGAGGGTGGTTGTTTCTCGGAGGTGAATCTCCGCCGCAACACTGAAGAGATCCGCGAGGTGCGGCTGCACCCGTGGTATCTCCGCGACTACGCGGGCGCTGATTTGCGGACCGAGATTTTTGGCCAAACTTATGAGGCTCCGTTTGGCGTTGCCCCCATCGGCCTGCAGGGGCTTGTCTGGCCGCGTGCCACGGAGATTCTTGCCAAGGCAACACGCCAGCATCAGGTGCCCTTCATCCTCAGCACGGTGGCTACCGCCAGCATCGAGACTGTGGCCGAGATCACGGGCGGCAAGGCCTGGTTCCAGCTCTATCATCCGGCCGAGCCCAAGCTGCGGGACAAGCTCCTCGACCGGGCGCGCGAGGCAGGCTTTCCGGTGCTCGTCATCCTCGCGGACACTCCCACCTTTGCCTATCGGCCCAAAGAAATCCGCAACGGCCTCTCCATCCCGCCGCGCATGTCCTTGCGCAACATCTTCCAGATGATGATGCGCCCGGCCTGGTGCCTCGGTCAGCTCGCGGCGGGCGCACCGCAGTTCCAGACCATGAAGCCCTACATCCCGAAAGGACTGAACATGAAACATCTGGGTCTGTTCATGAATCGAACCTTCTCCGGCCGCCTCAGCGCGGACAAGATCAAGGCCATCCGCGAGCGCTGGCCGGGCAAGCTGGTCGTCAAAGGCATCGTCACCCCCGAAGATGCGGAACTGGCTCTCCAACTCGGTGCTGATGGGCTCATCGTCTCCAACCACGGCGGTCGCCAGCTCGACGCCGGGGACTCTACCATCCGCTCGCTCGCGGCCTTGCAGCGCGAGTTTGGCAGCCGCACCACGCTGATGCTGGACAGCGGCGTTCGTAGCGGTCCGGATGTCGCCTGCGCCCTCGCCTCCGGTGCCAAGTTTGTCTTCATGGGCCGCAGCTTCATGTATGGCGTGGGCGCTCTGGGACCGCGGGGAGGTGATCACACCTTGATCATGCTAAAGCGGCAGCTTCGTCAGGTCATGGAACAGATCGGCTGCGAGCGAGTGGCTGACCTGCCCAAGCATCTGCTGCCTGCCGCAGCGCGGTGATCCCCATCCGTCCGTCGCGAATCCGCGCCGAGCAAAATTCATGAGACGATCGAAAGAACCCGAAAAGCACCCCCGTTTAGTCACTGGTATGACCTCCTACCACAAACCTCTTCCATGAATCAAATCGATCTCCAAAACCGCATCGCCATTGTCACCGGCGGCGCTCGGGGCATTGGCCGCGCCATTGCCGAACGTCTCCTCGCCTCGGGGGCATGTGTCTCGCTTTGGGATGTGGATGCTGCGGCGCTCGCGCAGGCTACGTCTGAGATGGGCACGCCGGACACCGTTCATACCGCGACCGTCGATCTCGCAGACCTAGCCTCCGTCCAGGCCGCCACCGCAGCCACCGTGGCCGCGTTTGGAAAGATCGATATCCTCGTGAACAACGCAGGCATCACCGGTGGCAACGCGAAGACCTGGGAACTCGATCCAGCCGACTGGCGGCGCGTGATGGAGATCAATCTCAACGGGCCCTTCTACTGCTGTCACAGCGTGGTGCCGCACCTCATCACCAACGGCTACGGACGCATCGTGAACATCGCCTCCATCGCAGGCAAGGAAGGCAATCCCAACGCTGCTCACTACAGCGCTTCCAAGGCTGCCGTCATCGCCTTGACCAAATCACTCGGCAAAGAACTCTCCACGGCGAACATCACCGTCAATGCCGTCACGCCTGCCGTCATCGCCACGGACATCCTCCAGCAGATGCAGCAGTCGCACATCGACTACATGCTCTCGAAGATCCCGATGGGACGCTTTGGCAAAAAGGAAGAAGCCGCCGCGCTCGTGGCCTGGCTTTGCTCCGAAGATTGCTCCTTCACCACCGCTGCCGTCTTCGATCTCTCCGGCGGCCGCGCGACTTATTAAACTCCATCACACACCTCTCCATGAACATCACTGCACTCGAACGTCCAGCATCCCTCGTCGAACGTGTCTGTCAGCAACTTGCGGAACTCATCCGAGGCGGCAGTTCCGAAGAGGAACGCTGGCTTCCCGGCGAACGCTCGCTTGCTGAGAAACTCGGTGTCAGCCGCACCGTCGTGCGCGAAGCCACCAAGCGGCTCGAACAGCAAGGCATGTTGGAGATCCAGCACGGTACGGGAATCAAGATCGTGGACCGCCTTCATCGTCCGCTGAATGACTCGTTGACGCTGTTGATCCCAGACATGGCGGATCGCCTCCAGCAACTCAACGACGCCCGACTCTCCATCGAACCGGATGCCGCCGCTTATGCCGCGCAGCGAGCCACCAAGGAGCAACTCAAGACGATGCGGCGCATCCAGAAGCAGCTCGAAAACGCCGACGAAGGCCCCGCCGCCATTGAGGCCGACATCGCAGCGCATCACGCCATCGCCGATGCCAGCGGCAACCTCATTTACCGCCTCATTCTCGATTCCCTCGCTGACCTCGGCGTCTCCAGCCGCCTGCGCACCATTGGCCGCATCGGCAAGCGAGCAGCCATCGAGCAACACGAAGCCATCCTCGTCGCCATCGAGAACCGCGACCCCGAAGCTGCCCGCGCCGCCATGCGCAGCCACATCCTTGCTGCTGGTGAGGATATGGATCTTCCCGCACTCAAAACCAAAACAGCAAAATGAGATATGAAGCCCATCTTTCTGTCATCCATCTTTTTGTCGTTAATCTGCGTCACCAACCACGCAGCAGACACCACCTTCTTCGACTCCAAAGTCCTGCCTATCCTTCAGCAGCGTTGCTTTGAGTGCCACTCGCACGGAACGAAGATCAAAGGCGGCCTCGCTTTGGATTCACGCTCTGGCTGGGCGGAGGGTGGAGACAATGGTCCCGCCATCAAGCCCGGCCAATTAGAGGAAAGTCTGGTCATCAAAGCGGTCCGCTATGTGGACGCGGAGTTCGAAATGCCTCCAAAGGCCAAGCTTCCTGCCAGCGAGATCGCCATTCTCGAAGAATGGGTGAAGCTCGGTGCGCATGACCCACGAACCGCTGGAGCCGGAAAGCAGAAGAAAGGCATCGACCTCGCCGAAGGCCGGAAGTTTTGGGCCTTCCAACCCGTGAGCAATCCCAAGGCACCGCTCGTTAAGCATGCCGCATGGCCACTTGATCCGTTGGATCATTTCATTCTCAAACCGCTCGAAGCCAAGGGTATCAAGCCCGTGAGTGATGCAGATCGCTACACTTGGCTTCGTCGCGTGAGCCTTGATCTCACGGGACTGCCGCCGACAGCGAAGGAGATTGAATCCTTTTCAAAAGACTCGTCATCCGATGCGTATGCGAATGCTGTGGCTCGTTTGTTAAACTCCAAAGCCTACGGCGAGCGCTGGGCGCGGCATTGGCTCGATCTCACCGGTTACGCCGATATGATGGGCACTTCGAACGCCGTATTCGCCGAGCATGCGTGGCGGTATCGCGATTACCTCATCAACGCCTTCAACGCCGACAAACCCTTTGATGAGTTCGTGCGCGAGCAGATCGCGGGAGATTTGATGTCCGCAAAGTCCACCGAAGATCGCGCCGAGAACATCACCGCCACCGGCTTCCTTATGGTCGGCGACATCGAGATCGTGAACCCGGACAAGGCGAAGATGGAGACCGATCACATCGATTCCCAGATGATCAAAATCGGCCAGACTTTCATGGGCATGACGCTGGGCTGCGTGCGTTGCCACGATCACAAGTTCGACCCCATCGGAGTCGATGACTACTATGGTATCGCCGGCATGCTGCGCAGCTCACCCTCCTCGCACAAAATGCCGGACATGGGCGTCTGGAGCACGCTCAACAGCACCGTCCTGCCCGAAACCGCCGCGCAACTCGCCGCGCGAAAGAAACTCGAAGCCGAGAACGAACAGCGCATCGTTGGCTTCAAAGAAGAGCAAAAGAAGCTCACTGACGAGAAAGCCACTGTCGCCAAACAACTGGCCGCCCTAGGCAAGACTGAAGCACCAGCACCACAAATTGCCGCCACCGACAACGCTGAGCGAAATGTTCCAAAATCCGCAGCTGCCTCAGAAAAGAAATCTGCGGGCCTCCCTGAATCTGTGGGGGCAAACTCCCCCGACAAAGACGCCCTCACCAAGCGCCGCGACGAACTCGATGCACAGCTCAAGAAGCTCGCCGAGACCATCAAACACGCCGAATTCTTCAAGGACAAGACTCCAAGAGCCTTCGCGATGAGCGATGGCCCGACGCCTGCCGACATGCCCGTTTATGTGCGTGGCAATCCGTATGCACCAAGCACTGTCGTGCCGCGTGGAACTCTTCGCGTGGCCTCGTGGGATAAGTTCCCCGCCATCCCAGCAGGCCAGAGTGGACGTCTGCAATTCGCGGACTGGCTTGCCGACAAACGAAACCCGCTCACCGCTCGCGTGACGGTGAACCGCATCTGGCAAAAGCTCTTCGGCACCGGCATCGTGCCCAGCGTGGACTACTTCGGCACTCGTGGCGATGTGCCCACGAACCCGGAGTTGCTCGATCATCTTGCCACCCGCTTCATGCAGGGTGGTTGGTCACAGAAAGCGTTTCTTCGCTCGCTCGTTCTTAGCCGTGCGTATCGCCTGAGCAGCTCCAACGACGCCCTAGCGATGAAGCTCGACCCCGAGAACAAACTCTTCTGGCGCATGAATCGCCAGCGCCTCGATGCCGAGGCTCTGCGCGATTCCATGCTCGCCATCAGCGGCGAACTCACTCGCGATAGCGGCGGCCCCGCGTTGGTGCTGGAGAATCCCGAGAACTGCGGTGCATTGGCTCTGAAAGGTGTCAATCCGCCCAACTACAAGCACAGCAAGCCGCGCCCGACGCAGGAGTTTGAGCGCACTCTCTATCTCCCCGTGCTCAGAGGTGCCACCGCTGGGCCAGATCGCTTGCGTGCCTTCTTTGATTTCGTGGACCCCGCTGGCACGGCTGGTCAGCGCAACCAGACCGTGGTGCCCACACAGTCGCTCTTCTTGCTCAGCA
Organism: Verrucomicrobiaceae bacterium; assembly: GCA_027487315.1. Lineage (GTDB taxonomy): Bacteria > Verrucomicrobiota > Verrucomicrobiia > Verrucomicrobiales > Verrucomicrobiaceae > JAGRPD01. The sequence goes on from JAIYDW010000234.1 coordinate 24,371, forward strand.
ACGACCTTCTCCGCAAACGCGCCACCAAGCTCGCCGACCATTTCATTGCCGCCGAACCGAACGAAATAGCACGACTCGAAGCCCTCTGGCTCCGCGTGCTCAATCGTCCCATCACCAGCACCGAGCGCGAAGAGGCCACTGCCTTCCTCGGCAACGTCGAGCCGCTCATCAAAACCGTCAAAGGCCGCCCCGCACTCGACTCCATCAAGTGGCGTGAACTCTGCCACAGCCTCCTCGCCTCGAATGAGTTCGTGTTTCGACTTTGATCCATTCTCCTGCCCCCATTCTTCTGCCTACTGCATTTCAAAACTTCATTACTCCACCCCTCCATGAACACGTTTACTCGCCGCCAACTCCTCCAGCGCACCGCCTGCGGCTTTGGTGCCCTCGCTTTGCAAGACATCGCCAGCGCGGCAGCCAATCCGCTCGCGGCCCGCATCCCCGGCATGATGCCGAAGGCCAAGCGCGTCATCTTTCTCTTCATGAGCGGTGGACCGTCGCAGATGGATCTCTTTGATCCGAAGCCCTTCATTGAGCGCAAGCACGGACAGAAGATCGACTCGCCCCTGCGCAAAGAAGTCACCCAGGTCGGCACGGATCAGTTCCTCGCGCTCAAGGCCATGGCACCGGTGCGTCCACGTGGACAAAGCGGCATGATGATCTCCGATTTGATGCCGCACCTCGCGACGGTGGCGGATGACATTTGTCTGCTGCGTGGCATGAACGCCGACAATCCGCAGCACGCCGGTGCGACCTTGCAGTTCCATACCGGCACCTTTGCCGAAGTGCGTCCGTCCATGGGCGCGTGGGTCAGCTACGGCCTCGGCACAGAGAATGCGAACCTGCCGAGCTTTGTCAGCATCCAGGGCGGCGGCGTGCGTGAATACGGCTCCGCCTTCCTGCCCGCGATTCATCAAGGCACCAAGCTCACCGTGCCACTGGACAGCAAAACATTGCCCGTGGAGAACCTCCGCAATGTCTCCGAAAACGACGCCATCCAGCGCCAGCGCATGGATTTCATGGCCCGCATGAACAAGCGTCTCGTCGGTGATCTGCATGGCGATGCGAACATGGAAGGCATGATCCAAAACATGGAACTCGCCGCCCGCATGCAGCTCACCACGCCTGCAATAGTGGACATCTCGAAGGAGAGCAAAGCCACACTCGACCTCTACGGTGTCGGCGGCAAAGATACGAACACCTTTGGCCGCGCTTGCCTGCTCGCCCGCAAACTCAGCGAGGCTGGCGTGCGCTTCGTGCAGGTCAGCATCGGCGGCTGGGATCACCATGGTGACATCCGGGGCAACCTTCCCAAACTCTGCTCGCAGACCGATCAACCCGTTGCGGCTTTGCTCAAAGATTTGAAATCACGAGGCCTGCTCGAAGACACACTCGTGCTATGGAGCGGCGAGTTTGGCCGCACGCCATGGAGCCAAGATCTTAGTGGCAAGTCACCCATCGAGAAACACGGCCGCGAGCACCAGCCCGAGAGCTTCTGCTCATGGATGGCTGGCGGCGGCGTCAAAGGCGGCCTAACCTATGGCGACACTGACGACATGGGCTACCGAGCCATCAACGGCAAAGTGCACATCCACGATCTGCACGCCACCATGCTGCACCTCCTCGGCATTGATCACCTTAAGCTCACATCACGCCATCTCGGTCGCGACTTCCGCCTGACCGATGTCTATGGCGAGGTGGTGAAAGAGATCTTGGCGTGACCGGCTCAAGCATCAATCGACAGGAGAATGGGGACAGAAGAATGGCCTTATTCTCCTGTCCCCATTCTTCTGTCGATCAAATCCTACTTCTCGTGAAAAACCTGCTTCTCTTCCTTCTCCTCACCACCTTCGCCCACGCCGAGGAGCACTACTTGCTGGCGGCGGACATGCAGGTAATTGAAATCAATCGTGCAGGCAAAGTGCTCGCGGTTTGGAAGCACCCAGGCCACGGTGGCATTTACGATTCGGCTCGACTACCGGACGGTGGTATTGCTTATGCGCACAGAGGTGGTTTGGCCATGTTTGATGCGGCGAAGAAGCTCGTCATGGAGCACAAGGCCGTCGCAGGCCCCAAAGGGGCGGAAGCGAACAGCGTGGCCGTGCTCGAAGGCGGGAAAAAGTTCGCACTCATGGACAGCGGCGTGAATCAGATCCGCATCGTGGATCGCACCGGCACCATCGTGAGCGAGACACCTTTGCCGGATCTCAAGGACGATCCGCTGCACTTTCGCTATCGCATGATTCGTGAAGTACCGGGTGCCAATGCCTTCTGGGTCGGGCAATACGGACGCAAAACGGTGCTGAAGGTGGAAGCCAAGACCGGCAAGGTGTTGCAGACGATTCCACTCGATCCGCTGCTGAAGCCTTCTCCAACCGTGAAGAAGGCCTTTGCCACCTTGCAGGCGGAGGATGGGTCGCTGTGGGTCGCCACTTCCACCGGATGCCATTTGCTGCATGTGGATGCAGCGGGCCAAGAACTCGGCTGCTGGACCATCGAAGACCTGGGCCTGCAATGCCGCTACACGCTTGGCATGTCACGCCTGGCCAATGGCAACGTGCTCATGGCCTGCGGGGATTATCACATGCAGAAAGCCGAGGAGGGCCGCGATTTGCTCGCGGAGATTGATCCATCTGGAAAAGTCGTATGGAAGCTTACACGAGATCAGTTGGTGGATCAAGTTGATGGCTACATCGATAAAAAAAGCGGCCTTGAAGAACTGCACATCACGAATGTTCACGTCTTTGAATCGCCCGCTCCAAAATCCGCCTCCACGAGACCGATCCACAGCTTCATTGATCAGCATTGCATCGACTGTCATGACGACAGCGTCGCAAAAGGCGACTTCGACATTACCGCTCTGACCTTTGATCTCAGTCAGGCCGACACACGAGGTCGGTGGACGCGAGTGTTTGATCTGATCGAAAAAGGCGAGATGCCGCCGCCGGAGAAGTCAGAGGTGACCCTAGCCGAGCGTGACGCCTTCGCCAAGGAACTGGGAGCGAAGCTGCTGGCGGCAGCTCAAGCGGAAGTGGCCAAAGCGGGTCGCGGCCCTGTTCGCAGGCTCACGCGCGTGGAGTTTGAAAACAATCTCCGCGTGCTGCTAAACCTCCCAGACCTCGACATCCGAGACAAGCTTCCGGAGGATCGCGACTCGCACGGCTTCACCAAGGTCTCCGCCATGCTTGATGTGTCGCGTGTGCAGATGGAGGGCTATCTCGATGCCACAGAGACCGCTTTGCGCACGGCGATGGCACGCAGCACGCCGCCTCCGAAACCGCTCACGCAGCGCTTCACGGGCCTGCAGTTGTTTCCTGGGCTCAACACTTTCGGCGAGCGAGAGGCGATGTTCTTTGCGCGGGACAATCGCATGGTGCCCATCACCAGCGAGGAGGCGAAAAAAATGACGCCGGAACAGCGCAATGACCCCTCGCTGGAGATGGCGCTCTTCCGCTCTGCGACATGGCCCTACTTTGGTTATCCGCCGGGCTTTCGTGCAAAGACTGACGGCTCGTATCGCGTGCGCTTCAAAGGTCGGGCGGTGCGGCAGATGCCGGGATTCCGCCTCGTGCCCGCGCATGAACCCGTGGCGATGAGCTTCCGTGCCCGGCAGCCTTCAGGAGCCGATGTCTCCGGCGATGTTCGAGAGACGGGCGGATGGATGGACCTGCAGCCGGAGTCACGCGAGTTTGAGACAACGATCCATCTCAAAGCAGGCGAAACCTTCGAATACAGTCCGCTAGGCCTGCCAGTGCCGTTCATCCGCACGGATGGCGGCTTCTTTTATGATTATCCGCCGATGCCGCCGGAGGGTCATCGCGGCGTGGCGATCCAATGGCTCGAAGTCACCGGGCCGCTCGCCGATGCGCAATGGCCTCCGCCCTCGCATCGCGTGCTTTTTGATGAGGTGAATGCCATCAAAGCCACTGCGGCGGACGCCGAGCTTCTTTTCTGCCGCTTCGCCGCTCGCGCTGCTCTCCGCCCGATCAACGATGAAGCTCACAAGCCCTTCCTCGACCTCATCCAGGCCAAACTGACCGCTGGAGCCCTTTTTGCCGATGCCATGCTCTCAGGCTATCAGGCGCTGCTTTGCTCCTCGCACTGCCTCTACCTCACCGAACCGAGAAAAGAGGCCGCAGATGTGCCTTTCGCCATCGCCAACCGTCTCTCGCACTTTCTCTGGAATTCGCGCCCGGATGACGAACTCGCCGAGCTCGCCAAAAAAGGACGCTTGCACGATGCGGCCACGCTGTCGGCGCAAACAGATCGTCTCATCGCCGATCCGCGCTTCGAGCAGTTTGTGCAGACGTTTGCCAATGAATGGCTCGATCTCCGCAAATTGCGGCGCGACATCCCGGATGAGCGTTTGTATCCCGAGTATCGCAAGGACGACTACCTCGTCGATTCGATGGCGCACGAGACGCGGGCATTCCTGATGGCGATGGTGCGTGAAAATCTGCCCGCCACCACGCTCGTCACGGCGGACTTCACCTTCGTCAATGATCGCCTCGCGCGGCACTATGATCTGCCGCGTGTGTCAGGCTCGGCCATGCAGCGTGTGTCCTTGCCGAAAAGCAGCCCGTTTGGAGGTCTCATCACGCAGGCCGCCCTCATGAAACACACCGCGAATGGCACCACTACCTCGCCCGTGCTGCGCGGCGTCTGGGTCATGGAAAAGCTGCTCGGTCAGCCGCCGCCACCACCACCGAAGAGCGTCCCCGCCGTCGAGCCGGACATCCGCAGTGCCACCACGATCCGCGATCTGCTCGCCAAACACACTGAATCGAAGAGCTGTGCCAGTTGTCATGCCAAGTTCGATCCCGTGGGCTTCGCCTTGGAGAACTTCGATGTCATGGGTGCCTGGCGGGATCGCTATCGCGGCATGGAGAAAGGCGAGAAAGTCACCGGTTTCGATCCCGCCGGACATCCCTACACCTACTTCGTCGGCCCCGCCGTCGATGCCTCAGGCAATCTGCCCGGCGGCGATTCCTTTCACGACATTCATGACGTCAAACGCCAACTCGCCGCCAACCCTCGCCAGCTCGCCAAAAGCCTCCTCGAACACCTCGTGTTGCATGCGACGGGGACACCCGTGGGTTTCGCAGATCGCGCGGAAGTCGAGTCCATGCTCGATGCGTGTGCGGCCAGGGGGTATCGCGTTCGGGATTTAATGCAGGCGCTGGTAAGCAGTGAGCTTTTTACCGGAGGACTCGCCAAATGAACCGGAAGCCTCTATTCGATGCCGAAGGCATCCAAGCTATTAGCCGGTGGTTGAGGAGCGGAGCGACGACACCACCGGATCACCGCGCGGAAGAACTCCGCATCCCGGAGGGATGCCAGCCAGACCGCGCTTCAGTCCAGAAAACGATCTTCGTAATTCACGCCTGCCTTCTTCAAAAACTCAACCAACTCCTCACGAAACGTCCTCACGCGATGATGCTCCGCTTGGTGCGCGATGTATTTCTGCACATGGAGTCGCGCCGTTGGGCTCACCGTGAACGCGCCATATCCTTCCTGCCACGCAAACTCCCGCAGCTTGATCTCCTCATGAACCCACACCGACGAAGCCTTCTTCAGTTCCCTCATGAAGTCGGCGAGGCAATGCGTGGCCTTCAAGCCAACAAGCAGATGCACGTGGTCAGCAACCCCGCCCACACCTTGAACGAACCCGCCAAGTCCGCCAACCGTTCCCCCAAGGTATTCGTGAAGGCGTTCGCGCCAGGAAATGTCGATCACGGGGACGCGGTCTTTGGTGGAAAACACGATGTGGTAGTGCAGAGCGAGAAATGTCGATGGCATGGCAGCGCGAGTTTGCTGGCATCCCTGCGGGATGCTCGGTGTTTCCCCATCTTACCCGGTGGTGTCGCTTCGCTCAACCACCGGCTAATAGCTGGGATGCCTTCGGCATCAGCAACGTGAGTCTCCTCAACTCCCAATCTCCTTGTCTAATTGTCCCCATGAACGCCCCCCACATCGCCAACCCCATTCCACGCCGTCGTTTCCTCCGTGGCCTCGGCGTCACACTCGGACTTCCCCTGCTTGAGTGCATGACACCCGTCTTCTCCCGTGCCGCATCTCAAACGCCGCCGAAGCGCATGCTACTAATCTCCAACAACCTCGGCGTGCTGCCGCAGCCCTTCTTCCCGAAGGACAAAGGCCCCGGCTACACGCTCTCGCCTTACTTGAAGGAACTCGCCGCTTTCAGAAACGACTTCACCGTCTTCAGCGGGCTGTCGCATCCCGCCGTCACCGGCGGGCACAGCACCGAAAACTGCTTTCTCACCGCCGCGCCAGACCCGACTCGCAGCGGCTTCCGCAACAGCATCTCACTCGACCAGACCGCCGCCGATGCCCTGGGCCAGCAGACGCGATTTCCCACGTTGAACCTGGGTGTGAACATCGACAAAGCCAACCGCAGCCTCTCCTGGACACGCGATGGCGTGCTGCTGCCCGCCGAGGACAGCCCGGCGGCCTTGTTTCGCAAAATGTTCCTCCAGGGCGATGCCAAGCAGACCGCTCTCTCCCTCAAACGCCTGCAAGAACGCGGCAGCGTGCTCGATGTGCTCAGCGAGGACATGCGCGGCTTCCAACGCGGCCTTGGCAGCTCGGATCGCTCGCGCCTGGATCAATACTTGACCTCCGTGCGTGAACTCGAAGAACGCCTCACGATCTCCGGCGAATGGGAGCAAAAGCCAAGGCCCGCCACCAAGTCACCAGAACCCAAGGACATTCCTGACAGAGCGAGATTCTTCCCCAAGATTCAGCTCATACTCGACATGGCCCGGCTCGCCTTTGAGTCCGACTCCACCCGCATCATCACCCTCATGGTGGATGGTTTCGCCACGCCCGCCTTTGAGATCGATGAAAAACACCGCACCCGCGACGGCTATCACAATCTCAGCCACCACGGGCAATCAAAGGAAAAGCTCGCCGAACTCGAAAAGGTGGACCTGCAGCAGATGCGGCACCTGCGCGACCTCATCTCCGCGCTCGCCACCACACCCACGGCCGACTCCAAACGCCTGCTCGACCACACCATGGTCCTTTACGGCAGCAACCTCGGCGATGCCAACGTCCACAACTGCACCAACCTCCCCATCCTCCTTGCTGGTGGCGGCTTCAAGCACGACCAACACATCGCCTTCGACACCACGCACAACAAACCGCTGTGCAATCTTTTCGTCTCCATGCTGCAAAACATGGGCGTCGAGTCGGAAGCGTTCGGCAGCAGCGGCGGAACTCTCACTGGATTGGCACGTATCTGAGGCATGAAACCCCTCTCGACAATCATCACTACCCTGCTACTCCCAACGCTGGCCATTTTTGCCCAAGCGAAGACAGAATCCGCCAACGCGACCAAAGCCGCGCAACGCGCTTGATGATAGATGGCGCAAGAAGAGCAGCAGCACGAGGCGTTGAAACACATCGCCCTCTCTCACAATACGGATCGCCTGTTCGTTATCACTCTCGGTGCACCTTAGCTGGACGAGTATCACTCGCATCCCACCCCAGCAGGGCTCACAGACCACCTGACGGTTTCTTGCATCCTCAGAATCGCGACCCTTTACCACAAGCATCCCCAAAAAATCGGAGGCAAGCCCTCCCCATCCAGTCCGAGCCAGATGACCCCACTCGTCCATGTCGCGGAACAAACTGGCTGCCTAGCTCCGTTTAACAACAGCACGTGAATCGGCACCAAGCCCAATTCGCCTGCCCAAAACCCCAGCGACAAAACATGAAAAGACCCGTCCCATCCCTCCACATCCGATTCTTTTGCCGCTTCATCCTCCCCACCCTGCTGTTCACTCCGCTAGCCCCCCCCCAAGCAGCCGACCTCTTTGACAAATCAAACCTCACCGCGTGGTGCATCGTTCCCTTCGACTCCAACAAGCGCTCCCCTGAAGCCCGTGCGGAGATGGTCGCCAAGCTCGGCTTCAAAAAAGTCGCCTACGACTGGCGGGAGGAACATGTCGTGGAGTTTGAGCGCGAGATCCTCGCGTATCAAAAACACGGCATCGAAATGTTCGCTTTCTGGAGTGTGCATGACGAGGCACTGCGGCTCTTCGAAAAATACAAACTCCATCCGCAGCTGTGGGTGATGATGAAAGGCACCGGCGAAACGCAGGAGAACCAAATCAAATCCGCCGCCGAAGGCCTCCTGCCTATCCTCCAAAAAGCCAAAGCCATTGGCAGCCAAGTGGGCATCTACAACCACGGCGGCTGGGCCGGCGAGCCCGAGAACATGGTCGCCGTCTGTGACTACCTGAAAAAAAACCACGGCACCGACAACATCGGCATCATCTACAACCTCCACCACGGCCACAGCCACCTCGACCGCCTGCCGAAGGCCATCGAGGCCATGAAGCCGCATTTGCTCTGCCTCAACCTCAACGGCATGGACATCGCCGGCGACACCAAAGGCCGCAAAATTCTCCCCCTCGGCGTCGGCACCCAAGACGTGATGGTCCTGCGCCAAATCCGCGCCAGCGGTTACAGCGGCCCCATCGGCATCCTCAACCACACCAACGAAGACGCCGAAGGCCGCCTCCTCGACAACCTCGACGGCTTGCAATGGCTCCTTCCCCAACTTGACGACACCCCACCCGGCCCAAAGCCGAGGTATCGCACCTGGAAGGATCAACCCACCGCTGTTACACCTCCCATCCGAAAAAAGATAGAGATCACTGGCCAGGGTGTGCCGTCCCTAAACAAAGATTTCGGTGACGCCTTGAAGGGCAGCTACTTCGAACTCGTCAACGAACCCTACCGCTCACTCCCACTCACCATCGAGTGCCGAGCCAAACTCACCGACAAGGATCGCTACAACATCCTCATTGCCTCCGACACCAAATCCTCCGCCACACACTGGGAACTCTATACCCACGCCAAACGCGGCACCCTCGCTCTCTACCTGCCCGGACGCGGAGGCGACTTCGACTCCAAAGTCGATGTCTGCGACGGCCAATGGCACAGCTTGCTCGCCAGCATCGACGAAAAAAACGTCACCCTCTGGATCGACGGCAAACAAGTTCTCGAAAAGCCCATCCAGCCCCTCACTGGCTCCGCCCAATCCGGCGGCCTCGCCTTCGGCCGCCTCGTCGAAGGCACCCTCGGCTGCGACGGCCTCATCGACGACGCCCGCATCTCACGCGGCGTCATGAAACCCCGCAAAGGCGACTTCCCCCGCCTGCGCATGGACAACACCCTCGGCCTCTGGGACTTCGACAACCTCGCCGCCACCCTCCCTCCCCCGGCACCCAAACCCGCCGAATTCAAACCCAATCTGAAACCCCTCAACCCTGACGACAACATCCACTGGAAGGAATTCGTCAACCGCGAGCGCGTCTTCGACTACTACGGCAAGCAGGCCTTGCAGTTCATGAACCAAACACCGCCCGAACTCATCCCCGCCTTCCCCGGCATGGATGGCGGCCAGCAAGGCCACTGGGGCAATCAAAACGACCAGGTCACCTGGAAAGACGGCCGCTGGGCCACCAGCGATCTCGGCACCGTCTTCAGCGGTGCCTTCAAAGGCGCAGGCCTCACGATCCCAAAAGCCGTCTGCGTCCGCTTCGATGACCATTCCGCCGTCTTCGACCCCGAACGCATGGCCTGGCGCCTCGAATGGTCCGGAGGCTTCATCAAACTCAACGACGCCCGCCACGGCTTCATGGCCGGCGCTCCCATGGACGGACAAGTCACCTCCAAAGAAGAAAAAAAACTCCCCGGCACCTACCGCGGCTTCTTCCGTCGAGGCAAAGAAGTCTCCATCATCACTAGCGAGACCACCCTCCCACCTCCCGCCCCAGCCCAATGGCCCCAATGGATCGAAACCAAAGGCGAACTCGGCACCCAAACCCCCTTCGCCACCGACCGTCTCACCCTCCCCTTCAACAACCCCCACGGCACCCTTTTCTTCATCACCGCCCACGACTTTTTCACCGACGACACCGCCGCCATCGCCACCATGACCGGCGAAATCTGGCTCGTCAAAGGCATCGACGAATCCCTCTCCAACCTCCGCTGGAAACGCTTCGCCACCGGCCTCCATCAACCCCTCGGCCTCAAGATCATCAACAACCAAATCCACGTCCTGGGCCGCGATCAAATCACCCGCCTCCACGACCTCAATGGCGACGACGAAGCAGACTTCTACGAATGCGTCACCAACGTCATGACCACCTCCCCAGGCGGCCACGACTTCATCGTCGGCCTCGAAACCGACGCCCAAGGCCGCTTCTACTTCGCCTCCGGCAACCAAGGCATCTGCCGCGTTAAGGTGGGGCAAGCTTCTAGCTTGCCCGCATCAGCCAACCTCGATGTCCTCGCCACCGGCTTCCGCAACCCCAACGGCCTCGGCCTCTCCCCCGATGGCCGCTTCATCACCACCAGCGTCCAGGAGGGCGACTGGACCCCCGCCACCTCCATCTGCCAAATCGAACTCGGCCAAAACGAAGGCGCCCACTTCGGCGCCGGCGGCCCCAAAAACGGCCAGCCCCCCGAACCCGTCCTCATGTACCTCCCCCGTGGCGAAGACAACTCCGCCAGCAGCCAAACCTTCATCACCAGCGAAAAATGGAACTCGCTCAAAGGCGATGGCAACCTGATCCACCTCTCCTCCGGCGGCGGCAGCGCCTGGCTCGTCATGCGCCAAAAAGCCCAAAACCGCTGGCAGGCCGCCGCCACTCGCATCAGCGGCAACTTCGACTCCGGCCCACAATGCGCCCGCTTCAATCCCAACGACGGCCACCTCTACGTCAACGGCATGCAAGGCTGGGGCTCCTACACCCCCAAAGACGGCTGCTTCCAACGCATCCGCTTCACCGGCGGCGACAAACCCGTCCCCATCGGCTTTGAAGCCCGTGACAACGGCGTCCTCATCCGCTTCAACCAACCCGTCAAAATCGCCACCGCCACCGCCGCCTCCGCCTTCGCCCAATGCTGGAACTACCGCTACAGCGCCGCCTACGGTTCCCCAGAATACTCCCTCAAATACCCCGACACCCCCGGTCACGACCCCCTCGAAATCCGCAGCCTCCAAACCCTCGACGGCGGCAAAACGCTCTTCCTCGAAATCCCCCAACTCACCCCCGCCAGCCAGATCCATCTCCACCTCCCCACCGGCCACGACCTCTTCCTCACCGCCCACGCCCTCGCTGAGCCCTACACCGACTTCCCCACCTACACCCGGATCGCCAAAACCAGTCACGCCGCCCAGACCACCGTCACCGCTCCCACACCCTCAAAACCCAACCCCTGGTCCCAAGACAACGGCGGTCGCAAACTCACCGTCGAAGCCGCCCTCGGTCTCCAATACGTCCAAAAACAACTCTCCGCCAAGCCCGGCGAAAAACTCTCCCTCACCTTCTCCAATCCCGACGTCGTCCCCCACAACTGGCTCCTCGCCAAACCCGGCTCCCTCGAAAAACTCGGTGCCCTCTGCAACCTCATGATCACCGACCCCAACGGCCTCGCCAAACACTACGTGCCCGATTCCCCGGACGTCCTCTTCTACACCGACATGACCAACCCCAACGCCTCCTCCACCATCCACTTCACCGCCCCAGATCATCCCGGCACCTATCCCTATCTCTGCACCTTCCCCGGCCACTGGATGATCATGAACGGCCAACTCAAAGTCGAATAACGCACGCTCTCACTGATCCACCCGCAGCATATACTCGTCGTAGTTCTGATGCTGCGCCTCCCAAAACTTTACCGCCTCTGGAATCGACTTAAACACCGGCACCTGACCTCCTCCCGGCACCAGCCACTCCTGAATCGCCTTCAGCACCGTCGGTGCCCGATCCGCCGGCAGCGCGTCCCCCATCGTCAGCATCATCTCAAACAAGGGCCGCTCCGGCGTCACCGTCATCTCATTGATCGCCTCCGTCACTGCTTCCTTCGGCCCCTTCGTCAACGCCTCCCGGCAAATCGCCGCCCGACTCTCCATCGGGTAGGTCGCACTCAAACTCCACGTCATCTCCCGCACATCGGGATCCGTGCTCGTCGCCGACTTCTTCCAAACATCCACCGCATGCGCCACCTCCAGTGACGTCGCCGACTCCACCGCGAACATCCGAATCTCCTTGTCCACATCATCCAGCGCCGCCTTCAGCATCGCGTAATTGTTGTCATCCCCCAGCGCCATGAAGTTGCTGATCGCATCCATCCGCTCCTTTGCGCTCTTTCCTTCCCGATAATACGCCACCGGATCCTTCCCAAACAAATGCTCCAACGGATGCGGTGCCGCCTTCACCTTCGGATCGGCTTTCGCCTCCACCACCTCCTTCTCAATCGGCACCACCTTGGCCCCACCACCCCCCAGCGTCGCCAACATCCACCCCGCCGCCGCTGCAATGCCAACCACGCCAGCAATCGCCAGCCCCACTCCCACTTTGTTGCCCAGGTAATTCGCCATCCCCCAACTCAATCCTCACTCACCCCGCCTTTGCAACCCCAGATTCGCCCCCCTCACGACTTCTATTTCTTCCACCAATCCGCCGACCGCTCCCAAGGACTCACCTCACCCTGATTCTTTCCAGTCACTTGAGCCTCCCCACCCTGCTCCCCCTCAGCCAGTTCCATCAACAATTGCACATGCGGCTCCGGCCTCGTCGTCCGCCGCCAGATCCCCCAAGCCGCCCATCCAAAACATGCCAACAGCAAAAAAAAGAATCCCAAGTGCGCCAGCACAAACCACTCCCCAGCCCCACTCTCCTGAATCCACCTACCATACGCTCCAGGCGATCCCGTTGCCCCGGAAACAGCCGCCACACCCAAAACAAGGTTACCTGTGAGATCCGCCACCATTGCCAATCATTACGAATTCTCAGGGTAAACCAGCCGCATCGGAATCATGCTCGAAAACTTAAACCCATGCTTCTGGAAGAAACTCTGGCTCTCCGCACTGATCCGGTCCGTCAACAGCGTGATCCGCTTGAACCCCTTGTCCCTCGCAAACTGAATCACATAATCCAGCAACTGCCCCCCGTAACCCTGCCCCCGATGCTCCGGATGCACGATCACATCCTCCAGCAGCACCACCAACCCGCCTTCCGCCGTCGAAATCGTAAACAAAAGGTTCGCCATCCCCACCGCCATGTGGTCCGTCCGCAGCACAAAAATCCGCCCGCGACTCGGCTGCTCCAAAATCAACCTCACCCCTTGCTCCTGCTTCTTCGGATCCGGCACAAAGTCCTCTTCCAAAGAAAACAGAGCACTCAGCAGTTCCACCAACTGAGGCATGTCCTCCAGCGTCGCCGGTTCAATCCGGTGCTGACTCGGGGCCGCTGCCAATTCTGAAGCTTCGTTCATCTCCCTGACTGTTAGCCAGTCCCGGGCCGGGGCAAACAAGAAACTCTCCCCACCCCTCACTTTTACCAGTCGTCTCCGCAGAGGTATTCCCGTAAAAATTTCAACGTGACGGACCGTTTCGTTGATCTACCGTAAAGCTCTCCCACCTCAGTCTAGCAGTCAGTGCCAAAAGCATGCCGCCAGGTCCCTCAAATCATCCCAATTCTCCCAAGGCTCCCTTCATTCTCTGGCGCCCCTTCGTCGCAGCTTGGCGCTGGCTCGCACCCTCCACTCAAGCCTCCCGCGACCGGCAGTCCCACACCTCCCGCCTCGTCGGCATCACCCTCGTCACCACCGCTTCGGTCGCCCTCTGCACCCTCGCCATCCTCTACGCCCGCCCCCTCTACAACGCCTGGCAGGACTGGCGCGCCAACCAGCTCATCGCCGACGCCCGTTCCCTCGTGGACGAAGGCGAACTCCTTCCCGCCATCATGGCCGCTCAGGAAGCCTACACCCTCTCACCCGAAAACATCGCCGCCATCCGCCTCAATGCCGAGTTCTTCACTCGCATGAAAAAAAACGAGGCCCTCTACTTTTGGGACAAACTCAGCCACCTCGGCGCCCTCACCCCGGAAGATGAACAAAATCGCATTCGCGCACTCCTGAATGCCGACCGCGACAAAGAAGCCCGCCAAACCCTCAACGACTGGATGGCCCGCAACGCTCCGCAAGACGACACCATCCGTCTCGCCCAGGAAGTCTATGGCGACGGCTCCTTCCTCGGCAGCCTCCTCTCCAAACTCAAAACCTACACCTCAACCCACCCCGAAGACCGTGAGAGCATTCTCCGCTTAGCCCGTCTTGAAATCGACTCGGAAATCCCCACCGAGACTGGCGAAGCCCTCGCCCTCCTCTGGCACCTCGCTGAAGGCGAAGACTCAGTCAGTCTCGAGGCCCTCGACACCCTCAGCCACTTCCCCGATGTCCCCCCTGAAGACTACCCCCGCCTCATCGAGCGCCTCAAAAATCACCCCCGCTCCACCAACGAACAAAAGGTACAAGCCTACCGCTTTCGTCTCCAGTTCCGGCCAGATCAACGCCTCTCCATCCTGTCCGAAGCAGTGCTCGAGTTTCGCGAGTCCAAACGCGAGGACCTCCTTCCCGTCACTCGCTGGCTGGTTGACATCAACGAATACCAGCAAGTCCTCTCTCTGGTCGAAGAAGAAGACGTCATCAGCTTCCAACCCCTCCTCGAAAACTACCTCACCTCCCTGACCGCCCTCAATCGCTTCGACGACCTCCGCCGCCTCGTCAATGACCCCCGTGTCAACAGCCTCCTCACCCGCTCCACCTCCGCCTTCTACCAACTGCACCTCGCCTTCGTCACTCAGCAACCGCTCAAAGACCTTCGGGCTAAAATGGAAACCGCCACCCTCCATGCTCAAAATGAAGGCCGCATCGAGATGCTTCTCTCCATCGGCAAATACGGCGAACTCCGCGGCATGCCCGACCTCTCTGAACCCGCATACACCTTCGCCATGCGCTCACGCCGCGCCTTCATCCCCGGTCTCGAAGGCCTCCTGCGCGCCACCCACCTCAGCGGCAATACCGTCGGTCATCTCGCCGCCCTCCAGGACGCCTCCCGCCAGTGGCCGGACAACCAGGACTACCAGGAAAACCTCGTCTACGTCCGTCTTCTCGTCGGCCAGCAAATGGAAACCTCCCTGCTCCACGCAACCGCTCTCTTCAAACAACGCCCCACCGATCCCACCACCCAACTCCTCGCCGCCATGGCCCACTGGCGCCTTCGCGACATCGACCTCGCCCTCCAACTCCTCAAAAGCCTCGATCCCGAAAAACTCCCCCCAGGCCACCGCACCGTCTTCGCCGCCATCACCCGCGCCGCTGGCGACTCCGAACGCGCCCGCCGCGCCCTCATCGCCATTCCCGCAGACTCCGTCATGTTCCCTCAGGAGCGCGATCTCTTCGCGTCAGCCCAATAAATCGATCTCCCCATGGCCACAAGCATCACCCGCCTCCTGCTGTCCGGCCTCTGGATCGCTACCTCCATCGCTTCCGCCGGCGCGCCCCTAGACCAACCAGCGCCCACGTCATCCCCCGAAAACACCTGGACCACCGAACTCCACACCGGAGCCCTTTGGAGCATCGGCAGCAATGCCTCCCCACTCGACTACCAGCTCCTCCCCCAACTCCTCACCCTCAAAACCCCAGCCCATGGGCACCTCCAAACCGGCTCCCACACCTGGGTCATCCGCTCCCGCGCCTCTCTCGAAATCACCCCCGTCATCCAAGGCCCCGAATCCTATTTCATCGGTGTCACATTCGCCCCCTCCCTCGAATGCTGGAACGCCTCACGCACCCTCTCCACCTTCTTCAGTGCTGGCGGCGGCATCGGTTGGATGGACTCCCAAGGTCAAACCATTCCCGGCGCTCAAGGCCAGGACTTCAACTTCACCTGGTTCATTCACACCGGCCTCACCTGGCACATCACCCCCCACCTCTCCGCCTCCCTCGGCGCGCGCTTCCAACACATCTCCAACGGTGGCCAAAATGACATCAACCCCGGCATCGACTCCTTAGGCCCCACCATCGGACTCGGTTGGAGCTGGTAACCCATTCCCCCACATGGCCACTCCCTTCCGCCTGCTCTTCATCTGCCTGGGCAACATCTGCCGCTCTCCCGCCGCGGAAGGCGTCATGCGCAAACTCGTCGCCGACGCCAATCTCACCGACCAAATCCTCATCGACTCCGCCGGCACCGCCGGTTGGCACACCGGCAAACTCCCCGACCAACGCATGACCGCCGCCGCCGCCCTCCGCCACACCCCTCTCACCAGCCGCGCCCGCCAAGTCCATCCCTCCGACCTCCAAACCTTCGATCTCGCCCTCGTCATGGACCATCAAAACCTCCATGACCTTCGCGCCTTCGATCCCGAGGGACTCCACAAACAAAAAATCCGCCTCTTCTGCGAGTTCTGCACCGATCACCCAGACACCGAAGTCCCCGACCCCTACTACGGCGGCCCCGAAGGCTTCGAACACGTCCTCAACCTCCTCGAAGACGGCTGCAAAAACCTCCTCACCCACATCAAGAAAAACCTCCCCACCCGCTAAACGCCGCCACTCTCAGCGTTCAGCCCCCCCCTTGGACTGCGGCAGCCCGCTGCCGCTTTCGCCCCAGCCAGCCCGCTGGCGCCCCACTGCGGCAAAGCCGCCACTCTCCACTCTCCACTCTCCACTCCCCCTCACCCCTCCTCCCCAGCCACCGCCTCCCTCGCCTCCCGTTCCTGCTCCTGCTCCGGCGTCTCCTCCTTCTCCCAATCCTGCGCCGCACCCACTTTCAGCGAAATCTTCACCCCGTGCCGCTCCGCCGCCACCGCCATCAGGGACCGGATCGAACTCACCGTTTGTCCATTCTTGCCAATCACCCGCCGCACATCATCCGGCGCCAACTGCACCTTATACACCACCGCCCCATTCGCATTGTGGCCGATCGCGATGGAGGCCTGTTGCGGATGCTCAATCAATTGAGCCACCGCATAAGAAAGAAATTCCAACAAAGCTTCAGGTGCGTCCATAGATCGTGGGAGATAGGCCAAGCAACCTCACCTTTCAACTCGGATTCCGACATTCGAGGTGCTCGAGAGGCGCAGAAGCTTGGTCGCTCAAACCAATCCGGTGCTTCCAATGTCGGAGTCCGGGTCCAACTCAGATTCCCAAACAACCCCAAGCCCGCAAACAAAAAAGCACCCAGGTCTCCCCGAGTGCTTTTCAAATTCAGATCACTCTCGCGATCCAGAAATCACTGATCTCAAGCCTTGGCGCTCGCTTCAGCACGCTTCACCAGACTTTTCACAGTCTCAGAAGCCTTCGCTCCTTGAGCGATCCAGGCTTTGACCTTGTCCACATTCAGGGTCAAACCACCCTTGGCTTGATGCGGGTCATAGACACCCAGGATTTCGAGAAAACGACCGTCCCGACGGAAACGGCTGTCCGCAGCGACGACACGGAACACAGGACGATCATGACTACCTTCGCGGCGGAGACGGATTGCAACGGCCATAAATTTAAATGAGTATAGGAATGCTTGATGTTTTGGGGGGCGGAATGATGCGACTCTTCTCCGGCAAATCAACCGGTTTTTGCACTCATTCCTGAACTTCTAGGGCTTAACCCTCTGCGGTCTCCTCGGTTGCAGGTGCCACTTCTTCCGCAGCAGGTGCCACTTCTTCAGCCGCAACTTCTTCCACCTCAGGAGTCACCACCGCTTCAGTCTCAACGACCTCCACTGGAGCAATCACCTCTTCCACTGCAGCGACAGGCGCCTCAGCTTTGGGTGTCTTTTTAACAGGAGCCTTTTTGGTGGCCACCTTTTTCGCAGGAGCCTTGGCTTCCGCAATGGCGGCCGACTTCGAGCGCGCGTTCTTCCGCACCAAACCGGTCTTGGCCAGTTCTTTCTTGCGGACTAGGTAATTCTTGCGCCGACGGCGCTTCACGCGTGCTCTAAGTTGTTGTCCCATGATGTTATTTAAGTTCTGTCTGCCTGAAAAGGGCGCGTAAACTGCTCGCATTCCCCCAGGAATCAAGAGCAAAAAACACGAACTTCACCTCCCTCCCCCATCTCACGCCCCGCCCGTCCCAGTCCGGCTCAACCCCAATCGCGCAAAAGCATGCGCCGCGCACGCCGCATTCTGCTCCGCCTCCCACAGACAAATCGCCTCCTTCGACCTCCCCCCCACACGCGCCAACTCCACCGCCTTCCGATCCCTCACCAGCCGCAGCGTCCCCGCCAAAGCCTCCCCCGGCACCCCCGCCATCACCTTCCAATACCCCGCCTCCAAACACGGGATCTTCAACGGATCACGCGTGATCATCTCCAAGTTAAACGTCACCTCCGGATTCGCCGCCACACACGCCGCCATCAACCCCGGCAGATCCAGCATCCCCTTCCCCAGCGGCACCTCCGCCATCTCAAAGCCCTCACCACTCGGCCTCACCGCCATGTCCTTCACATGCGTCGTCACCAGATACGGCCCCAACTCCCGCATCGTCTCCTCCGGCGCCTCCAGCAGCGCCAAGTTATTCCCAAAATCCAAACAACACCCAATGTGCGCGCTCCCCACCGCCCTCAGCACCTCCACCAACTCCTCTGACCGCAAATCCTTGTGGTTCTCCACCCCCAACCGTACCCCCATCCGCCGCAGCCCCGCCTCCGCCCACCCCAACCGCCGCAACGCCACCTCCCGATACCGCTTCACATCCGCCATGCTCTTCATGTCCTCGTAGCGTCGCCCGCCCAGATAACTCCGAAACACCTTCACCCCCGCCTCCTTCGCCCGCCGCACCTCCTTCTCAAACCGATCCACATCGCCCTCATCATTCGGCAACTCCACACTTCCCTCCAAATACAGATCCGCCCCCTCCAGCGTCTCCCGAATCTGCTTCACCTCCGCCAGCGTCCATTCCCCCACCGTCGTCTGCAATCCCCCAAACCCTTCCTCCCGGCAGTGATCCAAAACTTCCAGCACCGTCCTCAAGGGCGGGATCTTCACACTTGAATACTCCCCTCGCCACCGATGCCACAGCGAATGAATCACCAGCCCCAGCCTCCTCTCACGCCCCCCGCCAACTCCCTCACCCATCGCCACACCCATCCCAGTCAAACTGATCGTAGAAACCGCCATGCGCCGTGTCATCTCATCCATTGTGACTCCTTCCGCCTCCCGCATCAATCCTTATCCTCATCGCTCCTCTTCCCGAAATTGCGTCGGCGTCAGCTTCGTCATCTTCTTGAAATCCTTGCTGAAAAAATACTGGTCCGAGTAGCCCACCTGCCGCGCCACCTCCTTGATCGCATCATTTGAGTGCATCAACCGCCGCTTCGCCTGCTTGATCCGCTCATGCCTCAGCCAGGCAATCGGACTCGTCCCCACCGCCTTTCGAAACTGCCTCGTAAACGAACTCTCCGGCATCCCCACTGCCTTCGCCAGATCCCCCACCCGCAACGCCTTCGAATAATAAAGCCGCATCTGCTGCATCGCCTCCCGGATCGCCTCCGGGATGTCCTCCTGCATCCCCATCGGATCATTCAGCCGATTCTCAAACACCATCGCCACCACCTCCATGATCGCCGCATGACACGCCGCCGCATCGCTCGGCCGCGTCCCCGTCATCCGCTTGAACACCCGCTCAAAACTCGCCGCCAACTCCTTCACATCCCCCATCTTAAACACCGGCCGCCCCGCCACCTGCGCCAGCTCGCTCAGACGCCCCAAATCACGCCCCTCCGCCCGCACCCAATACACCTCCCACGGATCCTTCACCACCGCCCCATACGCATGCGGCTGCGAACAGTTCACCCACACCAAATCCCCCGCCCCCACCTCATGCCGCCTCCCCATCACCTGCACCCACCCCCTTCCTCCCAGACACAAAATGAACTCACACCCCGGATACGTCTCCCGCTCGATTCGATGCGCCACCCCCGCCGTCAGATGCCCCGCCCGCACCGGACAGCAAAACACCTCCTGCGCCCACTCCGCCGGCGTCGCCCACAGATTCGTCAAAAAATGCGTCTCCGGAAACAAACTGCTCATCCCTCGAATCCTAAAGCCTCCCGCGAAAAAAAACGAGCCCAAAACACCATCGCCCCCCTCCCCATCCACCCCCTTCCCTCACTCTCCACTTTCAAACCCCGCCACCCCGACTATTCATCCCTCACGCGCTCCACCGAGCGTAACCTCTTTCCTACCCCCATGCCTACCGAATCCGAAATCCGCTCCGCCCTCGCCACCGTCCGCTACCCCGGCTTCAGCCGCGACATCATCTCCTTCGGCCTCGTCAAAGCCGTCCGCGTCGATGAAGAAAACAACGTCGCCGTCGACATCTCCATCGCCACGAACGACCCCAACATCCCCCGCCTCATCCACGAGCAAGCCATGGAAACCCTCCAGGCCCTCTCAGGCATCGGCCAGGTCCGCTTGAACTTCGACGTCAAAGACCCCCCGCAAAAAGGCACCACCTCCTCAGATACCCTCGGCAAATCCTCAATCCCCGGCGTCAAAAAAGTCATCGCCGTCGCCTCCGGCAAAGGCGGCGTCGGCAAAAGCACCGTCTCCACCAACCTCGCCATCGCCCTCGCCCAGTCCGGCGCCCGCGTCGGCCTCTGCGACTGCGACCTCTACGGCCCCTCCGTCGCCCTCATGATGGGCACCAGCGAGCACCCCATGCAGAACGACGCCCAACAAATCGTCCCCGTCGAAAACCACGGCCTCCAGCTCATCTCCATGGGCCTCCTCCTCAGCGACGACGCCCCCGTCATTGTCCGCGGCCCCATCGCCACCCGCTACACCCAGCAGTTCCTCCGCCAGGTCGCCTGGGACAACCTCGACTACCTCATCCTCGACCTCCCCCCCGGCACCGGCGATATCCAACTCACCATTGTCCAAACCGTCGCCCTCGACGGCGCCATCATCGTCACCACCCCTCAGGAAGTCGCCCTCATCGACGCCCGCAAGGCCGCTGCCATGTTCGCCAAAGTGAACGTCCCCATCATCGGCCTCGTCGAAAACATGAGCCACTTCGTCTGCCCGAACGACGGCAACATCTACCACATCTTCGGCAAAGGCGGCGGCGAGCATGAAGCCAAACGCCTCGGCGTCCCTCTCCTCGCCCAGATCCCCATCGAACTCGCCGTCCGTGAAGGCGGCGACGAAGGCCGCCCCATCGCCCTCACCCCGCCCGCCGACCACCCCTCCAGCGCCGCCTTCCACAAGCTCGCCGCCCAAACCCGCGCCCTCGTCCCCCTCGCCTAGCGCCCCCCATGCCCGCCCCAGACTTCCACCCAGCCACCCCCGAAGACGTCCGCCACTTGCGCGACACCTTGCAAAGCCAGGGCAAACACCTCGTCTTCACCAACGGCTGCTTCGACCTCCTCCACACCGGCCACGTCCGCTACCTCCAGCAGGCCCGCGCCCTCGGTGACGCCCTCGTCGTCGCCATCAACTCAGACGCCTCCGTCCGCACCCTCAAAGGCCCCGACCGCCCCATCAACTCCGAACTCGACCGCGCCGAAGTCATCGCCGCCCTCGCCTGCGTCGACACCGTCGTCATCTTCGAAGAACCCCGCGTCACCCGCCTCATCGAACAAATCCAACCCCACATCTACGCCAAAGGCGGCGACTACACCCCAGACACCCTCGACCCCGGCGAAAAAGCCGCCCTCGACTCCGCCGGCACCGCCATCTCCATCCTCTCCCTCGTCCCCGGCCGCAGCACCACCAACATGCTCAACCGCATGCAAACACCCGCCGCCCCTGTCGAGTGAAGCTTCCTTTGCGCATCGCCGTCCTCGGCTCCGGCACCGGCTCAAACTTCGCCGCCATCCTGGATGCCATCCGCTCCGGCACCCTCCATGCCGAAGTCACCCTCGCCCTCACCGACGAACCCGCCTCCACCTTCCTCACCCTCGCCCAAAGCCACCACCTCCCCACCGCCGTCATCGACTGCGGCCCCCACCCCCTCCGCACCACCGAAGCCTCCCAGCAGGCCATCCACGACCACCTCCTCGCCGCCCGCCCCGACGTCATCGTCCTCGCCGGCTTCATGCGCATCTTGAAGGACCCCTCACTCACCGCCTTCGCCGACCGCATCGTCAACGTCCACCCCTCCCTCCTCCCCCACTTCAAAGGCCGCCACGCCGTCCGCGACGCCCTCGCCTCCGGCCAAACCACCACCGGCTGCACCGTCCACCTCGTCATCCCCGAAATCGACGCCGGCCGCATCCTCGCCCAAGCCCCCGTCCCCATCTTCCCCACCGACACCGAAGCCACCCTCCACACCCGCATCAAACAAACCGAACACACCCTCCTCCCCCAAGTCCTCTCCACCTGGCCCCACTAATACCTCCTCGTCCTCGTCATCGTCCCCATCCTCCTCCTCATCCTCGTCCACTCTCCACTCTCCACTCTCTACTCTCCACTCCCCAAAATGTCAGGTTTCACCGGCACCCTCAACCCCCAACAACGCGAAGCCGCCCAGCACATCCACGGCCCCATCCTCATTCTCGCAGGCGCTGGCACCGGCAAAACCCGCGTCATCACCGCCCGCATTGCCCACATGGTCAATGAAGGCATCGCCCCTCAAAACATCCTCGCCGTCACCTTCACCAACAAAGCCGCCACCGAAATGCGCGAGCGCGTCAAAGACATGGTCCGCGACGACCTCGGCAGAAAAGTCGGCGTCGGCACCTTCCACGCCTTCTGCGCCCGCACCCTCCGCGAGTTCGCCGAATCCGTCGGCTACAAAAAGAACTTCGTCATCTACTCCCAGAGCGAGCAGACCAGCCTCGTAAAGCGCATCCTCGCCCGCCTCCTCACCAAAGAAGAATCCCGCGAACCCGGCGCCCTCCTCTCCCGCATCAGCCGCGCCAAAAACTACAGCGAATCCCTCGGCGACCCCGAAAAAGACATCGACGCCGCCGTCTACCAGGCCTACGCCGCCGAACTCCGCGCCCTCAACGCCATGGACTTCGACGACCTCCTCGTCCTCGGCGTCAAAGCCCTCGAAGAAGACGAAACCGTCCGCCGCACCCTCCACGAACGCCACCGCTTCGTCATGGTCGACGAATTCCAGGACACGAACTCCCTCCAAATGCGCCTCCTCCGCGCCCTCGTCCCCGCCCCCTACAACGTCTGCGTCGTCGGCGATGACGACCAGTCCATCTACGGCTGGCGCGGCGCTGAAATCACCAACATCACCGAATTCGAAAACTTCTTCCCCAACCCCACCGTCGTCAAACTCGAGGAAAACTACCGCTCCACCACCCCCATCCTCCACACCGCCAACTCCCTCATCGTCAAAAACGCCGGCCGCCGCCCCAAAACCCTCTGGAGCCGCAACCACGGCAACGACCCCGTCCGCATCGTCACCACCCAGGACGACAAAGAAGAGGCCGTCATGATCGCCACCGAAATCGACAAATCCGCCAAAGCCCGGGGCGAACCCTGGGAAGACTTCGCCGTCCTCTTCCGCACCAATGACCAGTCCCGCATGCTGGAACAGCAGTTCCGCCAATTAAAGATCCCCTACCGCGTCGTCGGCGCCCGCTCCTTCTTCGACCGCCGCGAAGTCAAAGACGTCATCGCCTACCTCCGCGTCCTGCACAATCCCCACGACGACATCTCCCTCCTCCGCATCCTCAACACCCCCACCCGCGGCATCGGCCCCACCAGCGCCGAACTCGCCCGGGATCACTCCGTCGAGCGCGGCCACAGCATCTGGGTCTCCATGTGCGATGACGACTTCCTCATGTCCATCCCCCAGAAAGGCCGCGCCGCCCTCCGCACCTTCATCGACCTCATCAACAAATACTCCGCCCCCGCCCACACCCCAGGCACCCTCCTCGGCACCATGACCGAGCAGCTCCTCAAAGAAATCGGCTACCTCGAACACCTCCAAAAAACCGCCAAAAACCCCGACGACATCACCACCTGGGAGTCCGGCATCCAGGAATTCCTCAAACAGCTCCACGACTACGACCAGCGCAACCGCAAGGACGGCCTCGGCGGCTTCATCGACGAAGTCTCCCTCAATGACGAACGCGAAGACAAAGACGACGACATCACCAAAAAGAAAGGCGTCTGCCTCATCACCCTCCACGCCTCCAAGGGCCTCGAATTCCCCGTCGTCTACCTCCCCGGCATGGAAAAAGACCTCATGCCCCACAAACGCAGCTACGAAGAAGATCGTGTCGATGAAGAACGCCGCCTCTTCTACGTCGGCATCACCCGCGCCCAGAAACGCCTCACCCTCAGCATGGTCCGCTTCCGCACCAAATGGGGACAACAACAAAGCTCCCTCCCCAGCCCCTTCCTCGCCGAACTCGACCGCAAATACATCGAAGAGTTCGACTACTCCCGCCACATGAAAACCCAAGTCGCCACCGAAGAAAAAGCCAGCTTCTTCGCCGACCTCCGCTCCATGCTCCGCGCCGACGAAGACGACGACTAAATTCCCCGTCTCCTTCCCACAATCCGCACTCCGCAATCCGCACTCCGCACTCCGCACTCCGCACTCCGCAATCCGCACTCCGCACTCCGCATTCCACAATCCGCCCTCCGCCCTCCGCCCTCCGCACTCCGCACTCCGCACTCCGCATTCCGCAATCCAAAATCCGCAATCCAAAATCCGCAATCCCATGCGCCTCCTCCTCTCCCTCACGCTCCTCCTCACAATAACAGCCCAAGCCACCTCCCCCACCCCCTTCCCCACCCCCCCAAACCAAAAAGGCCTCCAAGTCCAGATGGTCGATGACGCCCTCGCCCTCGGCATCCACCACGCCGGCATCAACATCAACCTCACCGCCCTCCTCCCCCCCAACCCCTCGCCCGACGCCACCGAATTCAAGTGGAATGAAAACTACCTCGCCTCGCTCGACCGCCAAATAAAGCCCCTGTCAGATCAGAACATCCTCGTCTACCTCATCCTCCTCACCTACCCCTCCAAGGACCCCGCCCGCGACGCCGTCGCCCTCCACCCCGGCCATCGCAAAGACTACAAATTCAGCGTCGGCGCCCCCAACACCACCAACAGCTTTTACGCCAAGGCCCTCGACACCCTCGCCGAACGCTGGAGCGGCGCCCACCCCGAGCACGGCCGCGTCTGGGGCTGGATCGTCGGCAACGAAGTCAACTCCCACTTCCTCTGGAACAACATGGGCCTCGTCCCCCTCGAAACCGCCGCCAGCGAATACGAAAAAGCCTACCGCATCGCCCACACCGCCATCCGCAGACACTCCCAGCACGCCCGCACCTACACCTCCTTCGACCACCACTGGGCCGCCTCCATGAACAACGTCAGCGCCCAGGAAGCCACCCCCGGCCGCGACTTCCTCGACACCTTCGCCCGCCTTGTCAGAGAGCGCGGCGACTTCGACTGGCACGTCGCCTGGCACCCCTACCCCGAAGACCTCCGCAACCCCCGCGCCTGGGCAGACAAAACCATCACCACCGACGACAACACCAACAAAGTCACCTTCAAGAACCTCCAAGTCCTCACCCAGCACCTCGAAAAACCCGGACTTCTCTTCGCCGGCAAACCCCGCCGCGTCATCCTCAGCGAGCAAGGCTTCCACACCCTCCTCACCCCCGAGGGCGAGCAACTCCAAGCCGCCGCCTACGCCTACGCCTGGGAAAAAATCCAAACCCTCCCCACCGTCGACGCCTTCATCTACCACCGCCACGTCGACCACGCCCACGAAGGCGGCCTCCGCCTCGGCCTCTGGCGCAACGCCCCCAACTCCATCGCCGACCCCCACAGCAAAAAACTCATCTACGACCTCTTCCAAAAAGCCGGCACCCCAGCCTGGCCCCAAACCATAGCCCCCCTCCTCCCCCTCACCGGCCTCAATTCCTGGACTGAGTAAACTCTCAAAGTTCCCCGTCCTGCACTCCCGCCTTGAGGCGACTCCCCCATCTCCCATCTCCGGCGGCCCCGCCACCAACTCACCTCAGCAAGAAAAAAGCCCCCACCCCCAGCGCCACCAGGACAGCCCCAGAGGAAGCGATCAAAGTCGAGCGCCGCACCTCAGGCGAAGCCTTCCGCAGCATCCCCACCGCCATCAAGATCGAATAAACGCCAATGCCCACATAGGCCAGCAACGTGAAGTTGTTTTGCGGAAGCAGGCAGGCCATCAGCGTGACCACCGCCAAAAGAAAGATGTAAAGCATAGAAGAGAGTATGGAAGATTCCAGACCAGGAAGGCACCGGATCGACGCAGAACGTACCGCCTCGCCCCGTCTCCCGTCCACCCTTTTCCTCGTCGACACCCTGACGATTCCGACACACAGGATAATCTCGCCCTCTCCCATACCCGCTAAGGCGCCAGAAACTTGAACGCCTCCGCCGCCTCAAACCCACCCGTTTGATCCCCCACCGTATCCGGCTTCCCAGCCAGCGTCAGCTTCCGCACCCCTGACCCCTCTTTGAAATCCAGCTGATTCAGCTTCACCCACAGCGCCCCAGGACTATTCGTATCCTGGTAAAAGTACACCCCGTTCTTGTGGTCCGCCACCGTCAGCCAAATCGTAGAAGACACATTCGGTGCCCCCTTTTTGCGGATGCCGCGCGGCACACTCACATTCCGCATCACACTGAACACCGCCGCCACCGCCTCACGCGGATTCTCAGACTGCTGGCACGCATTGATGTAGTAGGACGCCCGCGCGAACCGATCCGCCGCCCGCACCGTCCCTGGCAGCATCACCGCCCCGTCGAAATCCTTCCAGTACTCATTGATCGCGATCTGCTGATCATACGTCGGCGAGTTCGTCATCACCTGACACTCCCTCCCGTGATGCACCACCAGCTTGCCCTTCACATACTCAAAAATCGCCGAGTCACCTGTCGCATCGGAAATCGCCAAATGCACCGTCCCCTTCGCCCCGTTCGGCGCCACCACCGGCACCACCCGCACCAGATCCTTCCGCACCTCCGCCACCGCCTCCTCCACCGTCGCAAACTGATCCAGCAAATACTGCGCCCACGCCGTGATGCACACCCCCGGCCTCGGATCATCCGCCGCAGCGTATTCCGACTCCGCCAGATACAGCAAATTCGCCACAAACCCCTTCTCATTCATCCCATCCGCCGTCCCCCCTTCGTAAACAGACGCCACCACACTCCCATACCGGCTCGTCCACTCCACCGACCCCTTCCCCAGCCCCCCATCACGCTTCATCCCCCGTGGAAACACCCACAGATTCGTCTGCATATCCTCCACCCAATCCATCGACCGCCCCGTCACCGTCTGACTTGCCTTCCCAAAGTAAACCGCCCGCGTGCAGCACATCACATCCACCGGAACGCCGACCACCGCCGCCAGAGCCACGGCCACAAAGCTTTTCATTTTCATAAGGGATAAGGAGAGAGAGACAGACCAATCACCGACAAACGAAAGCGCCATCGCACGCCCTCATCGCCTCCCCCAGTAAACCCCCAACCCATCCACCACGTCCACCCTTTTCTCCCCCACCCCCCAAATCCTCGTCCGCTCTCCCCTCTTCATCTCATCCTCCACCAAGGACAGATGGCTTCCAAACGTCACACTCCCTCGCCCACTCCCGCACCAGCGCCGCCGCCTCCTCTTCCAACCCCGCATAGCCCCGCGCCCACTCCTCAGCCACATACCCACGCGGCACCGGTTGATCATACAACTGCGTGAACAGCCACGCCGCCAGCCGCGCCCCGGCACGATCCAGCCCCCCGGACTTCGCACCCCGCTGCAGCCAGAACAGCACCCCCCAGTTCACCAGCGCATCCGCATGCAGCCCCCACGCCCCGCCCTCAAAGTGCGCCGCATACAGCCCCGCCAGACCACCATACGTACTCCCCGTCGACTCCCCCCGTTGCAACTCCTCATCCAGCTTCCCCCCATCAAACCGCAGCACCCCATAGCAAAACGCATCGCACGACAACTCCGGCTTCCACGTCATCGGCTCGATCCCCGCCCGCCCTGACAGACAGTCCAGCCCATCATCCAGCGCATCCAGCCCCGCCGCCTCCCCGCGCAACCTCGCCACCTCCACCGCCACCCGCGCCACATTTCCCAGCACCTTCACCTCCTCCCTCGACATCCCACCGTGCCGCAGCGCCTCCACCACCTCCCGCCCCGACTTCCCCGCCATCGTGAACCCCGCCATCAATCCACCGCCCCCTCCGGCAGTTCCGTTTCCCACTCATCGATCTCCACCTCCGTGATCTCCCACTCAGCCGACACCGTCGCCAAAATCCGCCTAGCCACCTCGTCCGCCGTATAGTGGGTCCGAACATGCCCCTCAGTCGCATCGTTCAGGATCATCAGCACCACCTCCCGCCCCTCCGTCCACCTCACCCCGTCAAACAACACCGACTCCCCGAAGACTCGGGCCCGGACTCGTCCAGTAGGGGGTAAACTCATAGCCCCCCCATAAACGCCTCCTCACCCTCTTTCAATCTCCTACCTCACCCCACATCCTCAAATTTCAAATCGCCTCTCCCATCGCATTCCCGCCCCTTGACCCCATCCCCCACCTAGGCGAAACCTCCCCATGACCGCCGCCGAAGCCAAGACCCTCATCCCCCCCTTCCTCGACTTCGTCAAAACCCTCCAAGGCGACGAAAAAAGCGAAGCCCAAACCTTCCTCGACCGCCTCTTCCGCGCCCTCGGTCACCCCGGAGCCAAAGAAGCCGGAGCCACCTTCGAATACCGCGTCGCAAAAAAACCCGGCACCTCCCAGCTCACCCTCTTCACCGACGCCGAACTCGGCACCGCCCCCAAAGCCAAAGGCGGCGTCAAATTCGCCGACCTCCTCTGGCCCGGACGCGTCCTCATCGAAATGAAGTCCCGGGGCGAAAAGCTCGAAAAGCACTACGACCAGCTCTTCTACTACTGGAGCCACATCGTCCCGAAGCGCCCCCCATACGCCATCCTCTGCAACTTCGATGAAATTTGGATCTACGACTTCAACGAACAGCTCTTCGACCCCGTCGACCGCCTCCGCATCACCGACCTCCCCCAGCGCCACACCGCCCTCGGCTTCCTCTTCAAGCATCAAGTCAAACCCCTCTTCGAGAACAACCGCGTCACCGTCACCCGCAATGCCGCAGACCACCTCGCCCACGTCTTCCTCCGCCTCACCAAAGACCGCCCCCAGGCCGAGCGCATCGACCCCGCCCGCGCCCAGCGCTTCATCCTCCAGATGCTCGTCAGCTACGTCTCCGAGGACCTGAACCTCCTCCCCGGCCAGATCGTCACCCAGCTCCTCGACGAATGCCTCCGCAAAGAAGCCAACAGCTATGACGTCTTCGGCGGCCTCTTCCGCCAGATGAACCATCGCACCAAAGCGGACGGCGGACGCTTCAAAGAAGTCCCCTACTTCAATGGCGGCCTCTTCGCCACCGTCGACCCCATCGAACTCAAACCCGGCGAACTCGAGCGCCTCCGCCGCGCAGCCGATCAGGACTGGTCCCAGGTCCGCCCCGAAATCTTCGGCACCCTCTTCCAGCACAGCATGGACAAAGACGAGCGCCACGCCTACGGCGCCCACTTCACCTCCGAGGTCGACATCAACAAAGTCATCGAACCCACCATCGCCCGCCCCTGGCGTCAGCGCATCGAAGCCTGCGGCAAAAACCGCACCAAACTCCGCGACACCCTCCGCGACCTCCGCCTCTACCGCGTCCTCGACCCCGCCTGCGGCTCAGGCAACTTCCTCTACCTCGCCTATCGCGTCTTGAAGCGCCTTGAGCGCGACATCCTCCTCCGCCTCCGCGAAGCCGGAGAGCCCCACCACAACCTCGTCTCCGCCGTCTCCCCCCTGCAACTCTTCGGCATGGACATCCTCCCCACCGCCGTCGAAATCGCCCGCGTCACCCTCACCCTCGCCAAAGAACTCGAACTCCTCGAAGCCGAAAAACTCAGCGACGCCGACGGCCTCTACCTCCCCGAAAGCCCTCTCCCCCTCGACAACCTCGACAAACAAATCCTCTGCGCGGACGCCCTCTTCACCCCCTGGCCCAAAGCCGACGCCATCATCGGCAATCCACCCTATCTTGGCGCTCGTCGCGCTACCGTCGAGTTTGGCGCTGACTACATCAAACGAGTGAGAAAAGTCTTCCCGAGCGTCCCTGGACGCGCTGACTTCTGCGTTCACTGGTTCAAGAAAGCACACGACCAATTGAATCCGGGAGCACGTGCTGGACTCGTAGGCACCAACACAATTAGGCAGAATTACTCCCGCGAAGGAGGTCTTGATTACATCGTCGCCAACGGGGGGACGATCACAGACGCCGTCTCAACAGAAGTATGGTCCGGTGATGCTGCCGTCCACGTTTCTATTGTGAACTGGCTGAAGGGAGAATGCACCGAACCAAAAAAACTCATGGTTCAGCGTGGCGATCACTCAGACAGCCCATGGGACACGCACATCCTTCCCACCATCAACTCCTCGCTCTCCGCTGGCCTTGACGTCTCAACGGCGATACCCCTCAAAGCTAACAGTTCTTCGTCAGCTTGTTTTCAGGGCCAGACCCATGGTCACGAAGGCTTTTTAATCGCACGGGAGGATCAGATGCTCCTTCAAGCGGTTGAACCTGAAGTGCTACACCCATTCCTCACGGGCGACGACATGCTTTCAGAATCCGACTCGAAGCCCACTCGTTTCGTCATCGATATGAATCAGTGTGCTGATGTCTTTGCAGCAAAAACATTTCCAAAGGCATTCGAACTGCTGAGCGAACGTGTAATGCCAACTGCACGCAAGAATGCCGAAGAGGAATTTAAGAACACCAAAAAAGACGTTGGCCCGAGGCAAACGCATTTCAAAAGATGGTGGAAGTTTTGGCGGGGTCGCGAGCAGATGATCAACACGATCACATCCTTGCCGCGTTACACCATCTGCGTTCGCCATACCAAGCGCCCAATTTTCGAATTCATCTCCCCGGCCATCCATCCAAACGACGCACTTCAAGTGTTTCCACTTTGCGACGATTACTCATTCGGGATTCTCCAATCGCCGACACATTTTGAGTGGTTCATGGCACGGTGTTCAACCCTCAAAGGCGACTTCCGCTACACCAGCGACACCGTCTTCGACACCTTCCCCTGGCCCCAAAACCCCAGCAAGAAACAAATCCGAGCCATAGCCGACGCCGCCGTCGCCCTTCGCCAACTCCGCCGCGACACCATGGCCAAATTGAACTGGTCCCTCCGCGATCTCTACCGCAGCCTCGAACAGCCCGGCTCAAACCCCCTCCGCGACGCCCACGCCGCCCTCGACGCCGCAGTCCGCGTCGCCTACGGCATGGCCAAAAACGAAGACATTCTCACCCACCTCCTTGCCCTCAACCACGCCTGCGCCGAAAAAGAGCGCACCGGAGAAAAGATCACCCCACCCGGCCTCCCCCTCCCCCCCGAAGACCACCCCGCCTACATCACCCCCGACTGCATCCAACCCCCAGCAATCTGAACCAGACCAACCCTACCATTCCCAAAAAACCCAACCGCAAACTCTGATGAAACCGCAAGATCACACCGACGCTTGGCGCAAGAATGTCCGCACGAAGGCCCAGGAAATTCAGCAACAACTCACCCAGGTGATCTCATTACTTCCCCACGCTCACGCCCACATAGACACCCCCACATTTCACAACCACTTATCCACGGTCATCGCCAAATGTGAGTCAATGCATACCCTCTTTGGCGAAAACATGGCACCAACCACACTTCGCGAACTGACAAAGTCATTAACACGCTGGAAGGACAACCTCACCTCGGCCCAACTCACAATCGAAATCGCCCGTCTGCACACGGCAATCGGGAAGCTGGATGGTGCAACCGAACCAGACGACCTCTCCTTCACAGCAATCTTTGAAAAACACCTCAAAGACGACACGCTACAACAATACCTGCACGAGCTCATCTCCGAACTAAAGAACCTACTAGACGTAGGTGATGACACACTCACCAACCAAACAGCAAAGGAACTGGAACTCATCCTTCGCGAACTCACAAACCGAAAACAGCAATCCCTGTTCGACATCCAGCCATGGATCGAATTCGCCGCCGCCACACTCGTTGCAACAATCGATGCATGCACAGGCACCCCCGCCGCTACCATCGTGTCCGCAGCTCTAGTAGCGGCAAAGAAATCATACACGCGGGTCAAAGAACTTTCCAGCGACGCATATGCTGAGTACCGCAGGACAGTAAATCTCCGCTCACACTCAAAACTCAAAGGTGATATTCGCCCCTGGCTTCTCACTGCTCCCCTAGATGACGTCACCACGACAACGTTAGACCCGTTAAATGTTGACGCTCTAACCTCAAATACCGAACAGAAGACCCAACCCTCCACCGACCACGCCAGCCGCAAATAGAAATCGTTTAATTTTTCGCCGCCTTTCCCCCCAACAACCACCGGCCCTCCTCGCAATCGCTAAATTCAAGCCTGCGCATACCGTCCGCAGCCCTGCACACACCCTCCGCAGCCCTGCACACCTCCTCCGCAGCCCTGCACACCTCCTCCGCAGCCCTGCACACCTCCTCCGCAGCCCTGCACACCTCCTCCGCATCCCTGCACACCTC
>JAIYDW010000091.1 GCA_027487315.1 Verrucomicrobiaceae bacterium
AGACGAAATGGACAGGAGAAGCCTGGCCTTTGGGGTTGGCGGAGAAGCGGTATGCGGAAGAGAGGAGAAGGCTGTTTGACGAGCTCCTGTTGGAGTACGAATCGAAGATTGACACGGAGCTGAGGGAGCGGGCAACAGCGAGCGACTTTGCGGTGCTGTTGGAATTGAACCATGAGAGGAGTCATGCGATGGCGTTGGAGCGGGAGGCGAGGAATGACGAAAGGCGGCTGTGGGAAGGATTGACGGGGGTTGAGGCGCATCTTTTTCCGGTTCTCGGGCCGGTGGCGCCTGAAGCGGTCATCGAGTTGCGCCGTTTTTGGACACTGGCCTTGGGGAAGATTCATGAGGCGACAGGAGGAGAGTTTTTGCAGGCGTTAGAGCGTCTGGAGGCTGCCGGGGGAAGAGAAGGGATTGCTGGGATGCGGGCGAACTTTGCGGCGGTGCAATCGATGTGCGGTCCGCCGAGGGGAGCGTTGGCGATTTCAACGGATGCCTTGAGGACTTCGAAGTTGTGAGGAGTTGAGGCGGCGCTTGACTCGGGCGGGGGGGTGGAGAGGGTGGGGGATGGTGCATTTGACGGTTCTTGGCAGCGGCAGTTCGGGGAACTGTGCGGTGGTGTCGACGGGGGAGACGACGCTGCTGCTGGATGCGGGTTTGAGTGCGAAGCAGATTTGTTTGCGGCTGGAGGCGGTGGGGATGTCGGCGGAGCAGTTGGATGGGATTTTGCTGACGCATGAGCATCAGGATCACACGCGGGGGTTGGAGGTGTTTTTCAAGAATCGGAGTCTGCCGCTGCTCTGCACGGCGTTGACACGGGAGGTGCTGGCGAAGGAGATTCCGTTTCGGAATGCGCCGTCGTGGAAGGTGATGCAGACGGGGTGCGCTTTTGAGTTTCGGGATTTGAAAATCGAGTGTTTTCCGGTGCCGCATGATGCGGTGGATCCGGTGGGCTATGTGATTGCGGACGGGGATGCGCGGTTGGGTTTTTTGAGTGATGTGGGGCATGTGACGAATTTGATTCGGGACCGGCTGGCGGGGGCGGACAGTTTGTTTGTTGAGGCGAACTACGATGCGAAGTTGCTGGAGGCGGACACGAAGCGGCCGTGGGCGATCAAGCAACGGATCAGCAGCCGGCACGGGCATTTGTCGAACCAGCAGACGGCGGAGTTGTTGGAGGAGCTGGCGCATCCGATGTTGCACCACGTGGTGCTGGGACATTTGAGTGATGACTGCAATGATCCGGATTTGGCGGTGCGGCACATGAGGGAGGTGTTGGACAAGAAGGGGCTGACGCAGACGATGGTGCGGTGCGCGGGGCGGCGGGAGGTGACGCCGACGGTGGAGTGTGCGAAGCGGCATCAGGAGCCGGTGCGATTTGGGTTGGCGGAGGGGGAGGTGCCCCGGCAGATGGTGCTGTTTTGAGCGGAGCGGGGATTGAGCCCGAACTTCGAAATTAGAGGATGGTTTGAGGTTGTGCTTGGCCCTGCAGGGCGGAGTCGGGTTTCACCCCATGGAGAAGGGAGGGTGGGTGACTTATCGGAGGGTCCTATGAGAAACCAAACATCGATAATCGAAACCCCCATGAAAACCTCAAACCGTTCGAAGAAGACTATCACCGCTTTGGCGCTGGCCCTGTTCGCTGCCGTGGCGACGCCGCAAGTGAATGCGCTGCCGAAGGACACGCTGAACCCTGTGGACGTTAAGTTTGTGAAACATGAAGCCGCTGCCGGGATGGGCGTGGTCAAGATCGCCGAACTCGGCGTGAAGAAAGCCGAGAACTCGGATGTGAAGGCGTTTGCTGAAAAGCTTTTGGCGGATCATACGGGAGCGAATGCGGAATTGAAGCAACTGGCGGTGGACAAGGGAATCGACCTTTCGGCCATTGTTGATCCTGCGGATGCAAAGACGTTTCAAAGTCTTGAGAAGGCCAGCGGTGCTGAGTTTGACAAGGAGTTTTTGGCGGCTGTCGTGAAGGGGCACAAGACCTGTGTCGACAACTTTGTTGCTGAGTCCAAAGAGGCGAAGAACAACGACTTGAGGATGTGGGTCGACAAGATGACCCCGACGCTCAAGAACCACCTGGCAAGGGCCGAGGAACTTCATTCCCGGTAATCAGAATTTCCAGGAGGCTGGGGGTGAAGTGTGACTCGAGTTCGGGAGACGAGAGTGATGCACCCCCTGGCCACTGGTTCCCCCAAGACCTCAAGTTAGAACTCACGAACTGACTTGGACATGACAGTTGACGCCTGGAAGGGCGCAACTGTCATTGTCGTTTTTTGGGGTCACTGTTCGCAGTTGGCGGTTTGGTTTTGGAGGCGGTGTTAGGTAGTTTAGGATTCTTTTTGTCAGGTTGGGAGGTAGGGTGATGAGGTAAGTTAGGATGGGGGTGTTGAGTGGGATCGGTGAGGGGAGGGTTTCACCCCATGGTGAATGTGGGGGTGAGGGGTGAAAGGTGGGGTGTGGCTGACCCGGTGATCGGGGAGGCTGCATCACTGACGATTATGAACACTGAAACACTAACTGATGAAATTTTACCCAAGCTTACGGATGCCACCCGGGACGCTGCCCACCAGGTCTCTGATACGGTCAAGGAGGCCTGCCACTCAATGTCCAACCGGGTCGAGGACACGGTGCTGCGTACCAAGGGGTATGTGCGGCAAAACCCCCTGCCCGTCGTCGTCGGGTCCCTCGTGCTCGGCGCTGCGATCGGATGCCTGGTGGCGGTGAGTCGGAGGCAGTCGTTGAAGGAGCGGTTCACGCAGGATCCGGTGAACACGGCACGCGAGATCCTGTATGCGGCGCTGGAGCCGATGGGGAGGCGGTTGGACCATGGGGTGGACGCGGTGAGCGACGGGGCTGAGCGAGCGGTGCGGAATGTGAGGGACCATCTGCCGTTTCACTCGCGGGATTCCTGGGGTCGGCAGATGGTGCGCCATCTTAGATTCTGGTAGCCCTTTAGGGTGCGCTCCAGGAAGCGCCTTCCTCCCTAAACTGCTTCAATGAAGCAGCGAAGGTGGACGGGTTTCTTCGGAGACAGGGGCGGGCCGGGGTGGGGATTCACCCCATGGAATCCGGGGTTTCATGGGGCTAACTTCCGACCTATGAACACACTGGAAATTGAAGGCGACTGGAACATTATCAAAGGCAAATTCAGGCAGAGGTGGGCGATGCTGACGGATGATGATTTGGCGATTTTAGAAGGCAAGCAGGATGAGCTGCTGGGGAGGATTCAACGTCGAACGGGGCAAACTCGGGAGGCGGTGGAGGAGGCGATTGATGAGTATCGGGCGGCGCTGGCAATGCCAATGAGGGCGTGAGATCAGAGCCGTCTTTTTGCGATGAAAACCGATCAAGGTGCGAGCTATGAAACAGACCTCTATTGCCGCTAGTTTGTTGCTCTTGGCGGGGTTCATCCTGCTGTCCTATCAGGGGGTGGTGCATTTGACGCGTGAGAATACGGTGGATTCGGGGGCATTCAAAATCAATGAGGCGAGTTCCCGGACGCTGCCGCTGTCTCCGATCGCGGGGATTGCGATGGTGGGGGCGGGTGTGTTTCTTTTGGTACAGGGGCGAAGGGTGATTTGAGATTGGACGCGGCGATTGGTGGGCTTGGATTTGGAGAGTGTTTGAGGGGTGGGTGACGGTGGCAAATTGGGCTGGTAGAGGTGAGGTGGAGGTGATTGAATGGCGGGCAATATGGCGGCGACTCATGTTTTGGCTTTGGATCAGGGGACGACGAGTTCCCGGGCGATTGTGTTTAATCTGCTGGGGCAGGTGGTGGCGGTGGCGCAGGAGGAGTTCACGCAGTTTTTTCCGAAGCCGGGCTGGGTGGAGCATGATGCGGATGAGATCTGGCGGACGCAGTTGGCGGTGGCGCGAACGGCTTTGAGGCGGGCGCGGTTGAAGGCGGCGGATGTGGCGGCGATTGGGATCACGAATCAGCGGGAGACGACGGTGATTTGGGACAGGGAGACGGGGGAGCCGGTGCATCGGGCGATTGTGTGGCAGGACCGGCGGACGGCGGGGTTTTGTGATGCACTGAAGAAGCGAGCGGTGGAGTCGATGGTGCGGGAGAAGACGGGGCTGGTGGTGGACGCGTATTTTTCGGGGACGAAGGTGCGGTGGCTGCTGGACCATGTGCCGGGGTTGAAGAAGCGGGCGAGGGCGGGGAAGCTGGCGTTTGGGACGATTGACAGCTGGCTGCTGTGGAAGCTGACGGAGGGTCGGGTGCATGCGACGGATGTGACGAATGCGTCGCGCACGATGCTGATGGATTTGAGGCGGTGTGCGTGGGATGCGGAGTTGTTGGAATTGCTGGGGGTGCCGGAGGGATTGCTGCCGGAGATTCGGTCATCGAGCGAGGTGTATGGGGAGACGACGGTGCTGGGGGGTTCGATTCCGATTGCGGGGATGGCGGGGGATCAGCATGCGGCGCTGTTTGGTCAGCGCTGTGTGGCGCCGGGGATGGTCAAGAACACGTATGGGACGGGGTGTTTCATGCTGATGCACACTGGCACGGAGCGGATTGCATCGAAGAACCAACTGCTGACGACGGCGGCGTGGAAGCTGGGTGGGGAGCCGGTGGAGTATGCGCTGGAGGGGAGTGTGTTCATTGCGGGGGCGATTGTGCAATGGCTGCGGGACGGGCTGGGATTGATCAAGAAGGCGGCTGAGATTGAGGCGCTGGCGGCGCAGGTGGAGAGCAGCGAGGGGGTGTATCTGGTGCCGGCGTTGACGGGATTGGGGGCGCCTCATTGGGATGCGTATGCGCGGGGGACGATGGTGGGGTTGACGCGGGGGACGACGAAGGCGCACATCGCGCGGGCGGCGCTGGAGGGGATCGCGTTTCAGGTGGCGGATATTCTGAAGGCGATGGAGCTGGATGCGGGGTTGAGGTTGAAGGAGTTGCGGGTGGATGGGGGGGCGAGCAACAACGGGCTGTTGATGCAGTTTCAGGCGGATGTGCTGGGGGTGCCGGTGCTGCGGCCGGCGATTACGGAGACGACGGCGCTGGGGGCGGCGGGGCTTGCGGGGCTGGCGGTGGGGTTGTGGGCGGGGGAGAAGGAGCTGAATCGGGTGTGGCAGGCGGAGGCGAAGTTTGTGCCGAAGATGAGGGAGAAGGTGAGGGAGAGGTTGATGATGGGGTGGAGGCGGGCGGTGGAGCGGGCGAAGGGGTGGGAGGGGGCGAATTGATTTTGGATTGCGGATTTCGGATTGCGGATTGGAGGGAGTTGGGTTGGGTGGGGGATGATTGGATCTCGGCGACAGTTTTTGGTTGGGGCGGGGGCGGTGATTGGGGCGCCGTTTGTGCGGGCGCAGAGTAAGACGGCGCCGGAGCATCATGGGGCGGTGGTGGGACATGGGGGCTTTCGGTATCGGGTGGACAAGCTTTGGAGTCGGGCGGATGCGGGGAAGGTGCCGGTGAAGGATTGTCATGAGATGGTGCAGGCGGGGGATGGGCGGCTGTTTTTGCTGACGAATGTGGCCCAGAACAATGTGCTGATTTATGATGTGGATGGGGCGCTTTTGGAGACGTGGACGCTGAAGCTGGGCGGGGCGCACGGGTTGACGCTGCATCGGGAGGCGGATGGGCGGGAGTTTCTTTATGTGACGGACCCGGGAGCGGGTCGGGTGATCAAGACGACGTTGGCGGGGGAGGTGGTGATGGAACTGCCGCAGGCGGGGAAGTGCGGGGCCTACAAAGAGACGGAGGAGTATCGGCCAACGGAGACGGCGGTGGCACCGAACGGGGACATCTATGTGGCGGACGGGTATGGGTCGCAGTATGTGCTGCGGTTTGACCGGGAGGGGAAGTTCATCAGCAAGTTTG
Source organism: Verrucomicrobiaceae bacterium (assembly GCA_027487315.1). Lineage (GTDB taxonomy): Bacteria > Verrucomicrobiota > Verrucomicrobiia > Verrucomicrobiales > Verrucomicrobiaceae > JAGRPD01. The sequence goes on from JAIYDW010000091.1 coordinate 5,831, forward strand.
GAGGGAAGAGCACGCAGCCGGTGAATCCGGGGAAGTTCATGCAGGCGCATGGGGTGGCGATGGATCTGAGGGGTG
>JAIYDW010000158.1 GCA_027487315.1 Verrucomicrobiaceae bacterium
CATGACATTCGAACTCGTTGCGAAGCTTTCCTGTTCCAGGCCAAGTTTTTGAATCGCGGTCAGGTAAAGGTTCGGCAGGGGATAGTTATCCTTTTGATCAAAGGCAAGGTGCTGGCCGTGTTTGAAGCCCCCACCGGCAAAGAGCACTGGCATGTTCTTGTTGTCATGCGCGGAGGCATTGCCGAGGTTTGAGGTGAGTAGCACCATCGTTTCGTCAAGAAGGCTGTCGGACTTGAGCTTGCGCAAGAAACCGGCCCATTCGTTGATCACGCCCTGCTCGACGAGTGCCAGTTGAGCAAGCTTTTCCTCGTCCATGCCATGGTGACTCAGGTTGTGATAAGCTTCATCCACGCCTTCGATGCCTTGCACATTGTTGCCGGTGATGTGGAGTGTGATGAAGCGTGTGCTGTCGGTCACTAGCGCCATGTGGATGATATCGAGAAAAATGCGTTCCACGGCCACTTCATTGTCCCTTGGAATTTGCGTCGGGGGTTTGAGCGCTACTTTCGGCTTGGGCTTGTGAGTCCAGGACTCGTTAGCGGCCAGTCGCTGTTCCAACTCACGCACACTTGTAAACCAAGCGTCCAGCTTGTCTCGATCACCCGCCCCGAGTTCGCGTTGGAGGGATTTCGCCTCAGCTCCGACCACATCCATCACACTCCGGCCACTGCGGATGAGTTCCGCCTGGCGTTCCTGCTCGGCGGGGGTGTCATTGACGAAAAGTCGCGTGAAGAGTTTCATCGCGCTGTTTTCCGCGGGAATCATCGAGCCATTCTCTGTGTAGCTCGGGCTGGTCTGCGAGTTTGTATTGAGAACCAAGGATGGAAACCGCGTCTCATGCCCCAAATGCTTGGCCATGAGTTGATCGAGTGAGATCGTGTTTCTGGTCGTCGAACCGCGCGCATTCGGACAGGCTGAAAAAATGCTGCCCTCCGCTGTGTGGCCACCCGTGACGCCCGGATGCGATGAACCTGACACCACCGTGAAATCCTCCCGCAAATCCTGAATGCCAGCAAGATACCGCGAGGGTTTGTAATTTCGACCACTGCCCTCCGGCACCAGATTCGGATTGTGCAACCCCAAGGCCAAACTCACACCAACGAATCGCTTGGCTATTTGCGACTCTTGAACGGCCGCAAAAGCCGGCGTCATCGCCTCAAGCATCGGAAGACCAAGCGATAGACCCGCGCCACGCAACATCGCGCGGCGGGAGAGGTTTTTTTGAAAGGTGAAAGTGCTCATGTTTGTGATGATGAATTACTTGGTTTGAAAGATATCACTCAAGACGACCTCGCGGATGATGGAGCGCAGATGAGTTGTTTTTGAGATTTCATCGAGTTCTGCTTCGTTGCTGAATCGTGGCGGTGCGCCGGTGGCGTAGGTGAGGAATTGCTGGGCAAAGCCTCGGGCGAGTTGTTGTGGTCGCTGGGTGTAAAGTTGCTTCCAGGTCGTCAGGTCATTGAATAGTTGGCCGTCCGGTGTGGTCCCTGCAGGATTGATGGAAGCACCTTGATTGTTTTGGCCATAGGCACTGCGCCAAACGCCAATGGGGTCATAGTTTTCGAGAGCGAAGCCGGGTGGGTCGATGGTTTGATGGCAACTGGCGCAGCTTTCATTGTTGCGGTGCTTGTCCAACTGATCGCGAATGCTCGTGGCTCCGCGGATGTCAGGCTCAATGGCTGGGATGCCGGGCGGTGGTGGAGGGATGGGGTTTCCGAGGATGCGCTCGTTGATGAACACTCCACGCACGACGGGTGAGGTGCTGGTGCCATCGGCCGTGACTTTGAGGATCGCGCCTTGAGTGACGAGGCCACCACGTTTGGAATCGGGTTTAAGTGCGACCTTGTGCAAACCCTTGCCAGGCTGAACAGGAGAGACAACGAGGTTCTCGGATGATTGGATTGAGGGAGCCTCGGTCTTTTTGTTCTTCTTTGAAATGCCGCTCTTTTTCTGAATCGTATTCTCGCCAGCATAGTGCCTTGCAAGCCGGCCATTGAGCATGGCAAAGTCGGAATCAATGAGGTAGGTGATGCTCAAGTCATCGCTCAGCATTTCTGCAAAGTAGGCGCGAGTTTCTTCGAGCATCGAGGTTTGCAGAATTGGATCGAAGCTGCGGAACTGTCGAACATCTGGCGTGGTAAAGTCGATCTGATTGAGCTTCAACCACTGGTCGGTGAAGCTCTGAATGAAGCGTTTTGATTTTGCATCGCTGAGTAGGCGCTCGACTTGCTCGGCGAGCACTTCCCGCTCGTGGAGTTTGTTTTGACTGGCAAGCCCGATGAGCTCTTCGTCGGGCATGGAGCACCAGAGAGCGTAGCTGAGACGGCTGGCAATCGCGGAGTCGTCCAGCGGACCAGGTGCCTCGATGAAGGTGAGAAAGCGTGGTGAGCACAGAATGGCGCGGTAGGCAGTTCGCAGCGCTTCGATCGGAGTGTCACCTTCGACGAGAGAGTTCTTGGCAATTTCGTGATAGGGTGCGGCTTGTTCCTTGGTGACGGGGCGCCGGAAGGCTCGGGTAGCGAACCGGGTGATCAACGAGTTGAGACTTTCTGATTTGATCGCTTGAGGTTCCAGTTCACCGAAGAGGTTCTTGGATAGAGTGGCTCGATCTGCATTGGGATGAATGCGCTGCAGGTTGATGCCGCGATGCGCAATGCCTTCAAAGCCTTGTTTGGAAAGATCCCGCCCATTAAAGGAAACATTACCACCATTGGCTCCGGTTGGAGCCGTTTTCAGCATGCCGTCATTCGGCTTCAGCTCCAACATGTGATCCTTTTCAATCCAAGCTTCATAAACGAGATCGCGAGCCTTGGCTGTGGCTTCGACGAGTCCGATCATGAATAGCAGCGGCGCATTGGAGTAGCATTCACCGGACCGGAGTGTGCCCCAGACGACTCCATCGGCTCCAGGGTTGATGGCACACACGTCTTTGAGCGTGATGCGATACCATCCGTCGTCCGGCACGGTGGTCTCTGTCATCCGACCGAAGAATTGCAGCGTGATTGGCCAGGAAAGGCTTTCTCCCTTGCGAAACTCTGGACCGCGATAGTTGCCCCCGCGGCTCTTACTGAGCGCTTTTGGGTCAACGAATTTTTCAAATGACTCATCCCCCTGAACAGCACGTTTGAAGGCGTCGCCCAAGGCAAGGTCGGCGACGTCCAGATAGCGAGCCAGTTGATGGTGCGAGAGTTGTTGGCCATCGGCAACGGTTTCAAAGCCATGGGAGGCGCGATCTTCCGGCAACAGCGTTTTCAGTGGAATATCGATGCCTAGCAGATCATGCAGCGTATGCTCATACTCGACTCGGGTGAGTCTTCGACTGCGCACCCGCCCATTTGAGGCAATGTCCTCCGCATCAGCCTTGAGTAACGGCTCCTTCAAAGCGGCCAGAAACTGGTCCTTCTCCGCCTTAAAAGGCTGGGCTTTCTTTTTGGGCGGCATCTCGCCATCGCGCACGCGTTCGAAGACTTTAATCCATGCGCTTTGATTTGGATCAAACTTGAGCGATTCAAGGTCCAGGCCGCCTTTTTTCACATCGGCGTCATGACAGCTGATACAGTGCTGATCAAGAAACGCTGCACCGGGCCCTTCAGCGCGACAAAAAGAGGAAACGGTCGCGAACAGCGCAAAAGGAATAAGGCGTATCAAAGCAAGCATCAGAGGGTTACGTCCAAAACGTCAACCACCACGTCAAATTGCAGCCAAAATCGCGTGCTTAAGGCGCCAGTTGGCGTTCTCGCATCTCCCCAAGGGTCCATTCATACTCCTTAACAAGCTGATCGACCACTGAGCCCGTCCGCATCGCCTCCGGCAGCACCTCCCATGTATAAGTCTCCATTTCGATGTGCGAACAGGTCTGCGGCTGCTTTGCAAGCCAATCCATGGTGCCCAGCAGGTGGTCCCGTGTGCTTTGAAAATCCCCACCCGGCTCGGCGTGTAGCGGAATGTGAAAGTGAACTCGCCACTCTTGGCCAACAGCTTCTGGACTGCGCTTTGCAAATTCCAGTGCGTCCGGTAAATCCTTGAATCTCCGGAGAGGCAATTCATCACTTTCCTTGGCGATCACCTGGTGAAAATAGACCGGCTCGTCATAGGCCTGCAATCGCTCAAGATTGTTAGGCGTTGGGCGGAGTTTCAGTGCCGAGCTAAAATGGAGCTTACTGAGCCGAACTCCAGCCTGGGTGATTCGGTTCAGTGCCGTCTGGGGCTCCTCATACTCGATCGCCAAATGACACGTGTCGTAGTTCAGTCCGACCCGCCTGAAGAACACCGAGTCTCCCGGGTGCCGGTCCAGGTAAAGGCCAAAAAACTTCAGTGTCTCCCCTGAAGTCTCAAACAACCCAAGCGGTTCCGGCTCCAATCCCAAATGCAAATCATGACC
>JAIYDW010000215.1 GCA_027487315.1 Verrucomicrobiaceae bacterium
AAGTTGCCTCACCTCAAAAGTTCTCACGACGTTCGCCTCGCCCGTTAACGTGATCAGTCCCACCCGCGGATCCCCAAACGTCTGCGCATCCATCTCATACGTGATCGTCCCCGCCCCCGCCCCATCCTGCCCTGCCGTCACCCGCAACCACCCCTGATTCGACGCCGCCGTCCAATTCACATTCCCATCCACCGCAAAAGAGAACCCACTTCCCGCATCCGCCAAATGCTCCCGATTCGCCGGCGTCAGCGTGATGAACTCAGTCGGTAATCCCGCATCGCTGAACCCATAGTTCAAATCGGGATCACCAAAAACAAATTGACCCCAGGGCCGACTCTCACTCGGCCCCATCACGATCGTCTCCAACGTGTCGTAGTTCCTCGGCACACTCACCGTCACCGGACTCGCCGTCGTGTTGGTCAACACCACCCGCACCGTCGCCCCCTCAGAAATCCCCCCAGTCGGAATGGCAAAACTGCCCACACTTGTCGAAACATCATAGTCCGTATGAGCCACCCCCCCAGTCACCAATTCCACTTTCACCCCCCCTCGACCCTCCCCCTGCGTGTAACCCCGATTCCCATTCACATCCTGAAACAAGGTCCCCGTGAAAAAACGATCCGACCCCGCCCTCCCCAAACTCATCCCATAGTAGTCCAGGTAGGTCGATGACGCCCAATAGAAATGGCCATTCCCGATCTCTCTGAAATTCCTATTGAACATGTTCACTCGATGCCCCGCACTGTGCCACCACCCCACATACACACTGCCCGCTGAGGGGTAACCAGCGGCAATGTTCTCCCCAACCGTGTTCCACGCATAGCCCTCCGCCGATATTCGATCCCACAAATTCGGATGCGTCGACGGATTGTAGTAAAAGCTCCCCGGCACCGTCGTGTGCTGAAATCGATTCTTCCTCGCCAAGTCTTCACTATGGTGCCGAGCTGCAAGAGTCAGCTTCGCATTCGGCGCCAGCGGACCACACGTCCATGTGATCTCCCCATTCGACGCACGGTCCAAATAATTGCTCCCCCTCCGCGCATTCTCCTTGCTCCGACTAAATCGCGCCCGATTCACCAGCCACCGGATCTCCTCCTCCCTCGCCGTCGGCTCCCCATCCCCCAGATACTCCGTCTGCCCCGAAACCGACCCCGCACCAACCAGTGTCAAGCCAAGGCACAGGCACAAAACAAAAGGGTAAAGCCGTTGAAAGAGGCACATCGGAAAGCTCACGATCTACCTCAAAACAACACTATAAATACCATAAAACAAGTCAAAAGCTGACCTATTTTTCCCCGGGCAACTCCAGCCCCAAAAACCCCTTCACATTGCCAAAGCAAATGTTGCGAATCATTTCCCCCACCAATCCATCGTCATCCGGAATCAAACCCGACTCCACATCCCGCCCCAACAGATTGCACAACGTCCGCCGGAAATACTCATGTCTCGGAAAGCTCATGAAACTCCGCGAATCTGTCAGCATCCCAATGAACCTCGACAAAAGCCCCAGGTTCGACAGCGCATTGATCTGCCACTCCATCCCCTCCTTCTGATCCACAAACCACCAGCCCGACCCAAACTGCACCTTCCCCGGCATCGACCCATCCGCAAAATTCCCCGCCATCGTCCCAAACAAATAGTTGTCCGCCGGATTCACATTGTACAGCACCGTCTTCGGCAACTTGTTCTCCTGATCCAACCGATCCAAGAACCGCGACAGCGGCACCCCTTGCAGGTAATCCCCGATCGAATCACAGCCTACATCCGCCCCCACCTGCTTCGCCAGGCGACTGTTGTTATTCCGCAACGCCCCCAGGTGAAACTGCATCGTCCAACCCTTGTCCGCATTCAACCGCCCAACGTGCAGCATCACGTGACTCGCAAACGCATCCTGTTCCTCAGGCGAAGCCGCCTCGCCATTGCGCGCATTTTGGAAAATCTCCTCCACCAAATCCTCCTCCACAAAGTGCGCATGACAATGATTTAACCCATGGTCAGACAAACGCCCCCCCACACTGTGGAAAAACTCATGCCGCTTGCTCAATGCCTCCAGCAGATCCGCAAAACTCTTCACCGGCGTTCCACTCACCTCCGCCAGCTTGTCGCACCACGCATTCCACGCCCCCGGCTGATGCACCGCCAGCGCCTTGTCAGGCCGGAACGTCGGGTACACCCCCACATCATACCCGTCAGCCCGGCATTGCCGATGCCAACGCAAATCATCAATCGGATCATCCGTCGTGCATAGCGCCCGCACCTTGAACTTCCGCATCAAATTCCGCGCCCGAAACTCCGGACTCGCCAGCATCTCCCGCGTCTGATCCCAAATCCCCTTTGCCGTCTCAGGACTCAACAGCGTGTCGATCCCGAAATACCGCTTCAATTCCAGATGCGTCCAGTGATACAGCGGATTGCGCAGCGTGTGCGGCACCGTCCGCGCATACGCCATGAACTTCTCAAACGGATCCGCGCTCCCCGTCACCGCACTCTCAGGCTCGCCATTGCACCGCATCGCCCGCCATTTGTAGTGATCCCCTTCCAGCCAAATCTCAAACAAGTTCGCAAACTGCCGATCCTCCGCAATGTCCTTCGGCGGCAAATGATTGTGGTAATCCAAAATCGGCTCCGACTCCGCAAACGAATGATACAAATGCTTCGCTGAAGCCGAGGAAAGAAGAAAGTCGTCGTGAATGAAAGCCATGGTCGTGAATGAATTCGCCCCAGCATGAAAGCGACCCCCTTTCCTTGCAATCCCCAACTGCACCCAACCCCCCACTTTTCCAGCCCACCCCAACAAACCAAAAAAAGGCGCGTGGGATCCGGTCCCACGCGCCTAACCAATGATCTACCTACCAACTAAAAACGAATGCACATATCAAACGTGAACCGATCATCGGTCAGCCCCTCAGGCGAAAGCACCGCCTTCTGATAAGCAAAACCGAAGTCCACATTGTCCAGCAGTCGGGTCCGGAATCCACCCGCTATCGTGCCCTGCGTCACCCCACCCGCACCCGACGATCCAAAGTTGATCACGTCATAACCTTCGCTCGCCAGCCCGATGTTGTTCCCTTCGTTCAAGACCGTGAACGCATCAAAAGCCACAAACGGAATGAACCAGCGGCAAACATAGTAATCCGCCATCACCGAGTAATGCGCGATCAAACTCTGCTCAGTGGTGTCAAAAGGAATCCGCAAACCCACATTGCCACTCAAGTGGAAATCACCAAACCCCTTCTGGGCCGACACAAAAGCATTCACCTCGCTATTGCCCCGCCCTTGAAACACTTCGTCACTGCCCGTCGGCAAATGCACCGTGAAACCAGGTGTCAGAATAAACTGCGATGCCTCATCATCAATCAGCGCATACTTCAACCCCAGCGCCAAATCCATCCATCCATCCGGATTGCCCACAGCATCGTTGTTGATCGAAAAATAACCGTCCTGAGTCGCAATCAACGCCAACCGTTTCGTGATCGCATACCGGATCTGAACGGCATAAAGCTGCGCATCACCGCCACCCAAAAAGCCATCGTCAATCCGGTGATAGGCAAAGATCGGACGGATCTCGGATCGAATGATCGCATCCTCGAAAAAGATCGGGTTCGCTACTGGCGCAATCGTATGCTCCTTCCAACTCACCGCTTCTACCGGCGCCACCGTGGCCTTCCCCGAGGCAACGGCACTGCCCGCTTGGACGGGTTCAACTGACGAAACGATCACTCCGACCCCAAAACTGAGGCCGAGCAACCACCGACTGCTTGAGCATGTAGGTTGGTACATGAATCCACTCAAACACATTGCTGAAATGCTTGCTGCACATCCCTTGCCATACACTCACCCTTTCTTGCCTCGCGAAAACCCCCTTGTGCATACCCCCTATCACGCTTTACTCAGCCCTCATGTTGGAAGCATTCAATCTCTCCCGCTCTCTCTCCTCAAAGGAGATCGATTCCCGCTCCATTCTCGAATCCGTCAGCTTCGCCGCCCCCGCCTCCCAACTCACTCTTGTTATCGGCCCCCCGGGCAGCGGCAAACGCAGCCTCCTCGAAGCCTTGTCTGGCATCCGCCCGGCCGACCAGGGCGTGCTCATGCTCCATGGTCGAGATCTCTCACGCCAACCCCTCCACCCAAACGAACTCGGCGTCGTCACCAACTCCAAACAGGATTGCCTGCCCTCCCACCTCTCCGCCAAAGAAACCCTCGCCAGCGCCATCATGCTCCGCGTCCGTGGCCTCTCCCCCAGTGAGGTCTCCGAACGCTCGACCAAACTCCTCGGCCTCTGCGGACTCGAAACCTTCGCCAACGACCGCGTCGCTAGCCTTGCTCCTGTTCAATACCGCCGACTGCTCCTCGCCACCGCCCTCGTCAGTGATCCCATCCTGGTCCTTTGCCAGGACTTCACCCATGACATCGACGCCAAATCAGAACGCGAATTGGTCGCCCTCCTCAAACTCATCGCCGCCGACCTTCCCGGCCGCATCGTCCTCAATCTCACCTCATCCCTGGCCCAACTCCCCGCCTACGACACCACCATCGTCCTTCACGAAGGTCACGTCTGCTTCCACGGCCCTGCCCGTGCCATCCCCCACTACTTTACCATCAAATCCGTGGAGGACCTCTACCCGCGCCTCGCCATGCGTCCCGCCGCTCGTTGGGGCGATTCCTGGTCACGCCATCGCGACTCCTATTACGCCGCCTTCAAAATTGGAGCCACCCCTGAAGAACTCGCCGCCGCCAGCGACGACGAAAACACAGACACCAACGAACCCTCCCGAATCCGCCTCCCTTCCACACCCGCCAGCAATCCCGAAGAAGAATCCTCCCCCCCAGTCTCCACGATCCCCTCCCCAGCCCACACACTCGGCCTGTTCAGCCAAACCGCCTTGCTCGTGAAACGTCGCTGGACCTTGCTTCGCAGATCCAAACGTGACTCCCGAATCCTCGCCGCCCTCTTCTTCCTCCTCCCCATCATCACCGTCCTCCTCATCTGGCCAAACAAAGCCTTCCTAGCCGCCGCCCTCACCGCAAAAGCAAATCCGCTTCCACCCGAAACCCTCTGGCCCGCAGCCTACACCTGCCTCATGGCCGCTTTCGTTCAGACCCTGGTCGTTGTCTTCTTCGCCCTCCGCTGTGGTGCCCGGGAGATCGCTCAGGAACGTGCGTTAATCGACCGGGAAAGACTCGCTGGCGTGCCTCCAAGTGCGCTCCTCCTCTCAAAAATCATTTTCCTCTTCCCCTTGGTTCTTGGGCAGGCGGTTTGGCTCGGCCTCTTCGTTGAAATCGTCGCGGGCGGCCTCCCAAGCCCCCTCTGGATCCGTCTCGCTTTGCCCGCTCTCACCGGACTCGCCTTCACTTCCCTTTGCCTGGCCATCTCTTCCTTCTCCTCCTCGCGTGAGCGGGCCCACAGTTGGTGCCTCACCCTCGCCTTTTGCCAAATGCTCCTCGCCGGCGCCCTCCTGGGTCTCCCTCGAGTCATCGGCAGCCTCATCCACCCCTTTGTCACCGCCTACTACGGGTGGTCAGGCATCGTCTCCAGCATGGCTCCCAGCCAGCTTCACGATGCCATCGGCACCCTCGTCAGAACCCATTTCGCAGAGCCTAAACTCGCCATCATCGTCCTATTCCTTCACATTCTCGGCGGCCTGATCATCGCCCGTCTCGGCCTCCGCAAAATCAGCCTCCCCTGATTTCGATATCGAAAATTCTTTGAGAATCGGTGTAACCGATGTAACACGCCCCTGGGGTCCGTCGTTGGTTGACCCATGCGCTCTGTCCTTCTCCTTTCCGGACTCCTTAGTCTCCTACCCCAATTCAGCCTCATCGCCGCCCCAGCGGATGTCTCTGCTGAAGCCGCCGCCATCGACTCCATCCTGCGTGCCGACTGGGAAAAACACAAACTCCAAGGCAACCCTGCCGCTGACGATAACACCTTCGTCCGCCGCATCTACCTCGACCTCATCGGCCGCATCCCCACCACCCGCGAAGCCGAAGCCTTCCTCTCTTCGAAAGACACCAACAAACGATCCGCTCTGATCGACAAACTCCTCGCTTCCGAAGCCTACGTCCAACACGCCTTCAACTACTGGGCCGACGTCCTCCGCGTCACCTCCAATGGCAACCAAACCGGTGCCATCACCGGTGCCGCCTACGCCAACTTCGTCAAAGAAAGCCTCCGCGCCAACACGCCCTACGACAAGTTCGTCCGCGACCTCGTCGCAGCTCAAGGCAAAGCCTGGGACAACGGTGCCATCGGCTACTACATGCGCGATCGCGGCATGCCCCTCGACAACATGGCGAACACCGTCCGCATCTTCCTCGGCACCCGCATCGAGTGCGCCCAATGCCATAACCACCCCTTCGACAAGTGGACCCAAATGCAGTTCTATAAGATGGCTGCCTTCACCTATGGCATGGAGACGCAAGACTACTATGGCGATACCATGTCAGGCGTCCGCGGCCTCCTCCAGGATCAAGAAAACACCGTCCGGGCCTCGTTCAAAGACCCTCAAAAACCCCAACGCCCCAAACTCGACAAAAAGGCCTCCAAGGAGGAGAAGGCCGCAGCAGAAAAAGAATACGCCCGCCAATTGAAGACCTATTCGGAAAAGGTCGCCGCCGTGAACAAACAACGCGAACAGGCCCGCCAAAAAGTCCGCTTGGAACAAAGAGGCTATCAGGAAGCCATGACCGACGTCCGCAATACCATGCGCTACACCTCCGTCAGCCAAAAAGATCGCAAGCCCTCACTGCCTCACGACTACCAGTATCCAGACGCAAAACCCAAATCCAGCGTCTCCCCAGGCACCATGTTGGGCCATGAAGCCGTCACCAAACCCGGTCAAACGCCTCTCGAAGCCTACGCCGAATGGATGACCAATCCCGAAAACCCTCGCTTCACCACCGTCATCGCCAACCGCCTTTGGAAACGCGCCTTCGGTCTCGCCCTCATCGAGCCTCTTGACGAACTCATGGACACCACCGTCCCCATGATTCCAGAACTGCAAAAACACCTCGAAAAACTCGTCGTCAGCGCCAACTACGACATGAAGGCCGTCCTCCGCATCCTCTACAATACCAAAGCCTACCAAGCCCAGGTCACCCGCGCCGAACACTCCCCCGGAACCGTCTACCACTTCACCGGCCCCCTCCTTCGCCGCATGTCCGCCGAACAAATGTGGGACTCCTTTGTCACCCTGATCAATCCCAGCCCGGACATGATCAACCAAGCCAATCGCGACGCCATGGAGCAGCGCATTCTTCAAGCCAAAAAAATCGCCGACGGCGTCGAAATGCTCTCCCCCGAAGAAGCCCTCTCTGGCCTCAAAAAAGCCGCTGATGTTTACGGCAAAAATCGGGAGCGCACCGAGGTCCAACAAAAACTCTACATCCAGGCCCGCACCGCCTACAAGGAAGCCTCCGACAAAGCCGACATGATGCCCGACAGCCCGGCCAAAGTGGCCGCTCTCGCTGAAGTCGCCAAAATGAAAAAGAAATACGAGGACATCCGCAGCGAGGTGAATCGCATTCAAAACGAAGGCCGCAAAGTCACCTTCGCAGAAGTCATCACCACCGGCCAAAAGAAGCTCTATCAGCAAGTCACCGGCAAAACCTCCGCACTCGTCGCCGCCAATGCAACGGGCGCTGACGCCTCGCCCTCCATGATGATGAACGCCGGGGAATCTATGATGATGGCCGACAACTCCAAGACCGAAAAAATCATGATCCCCGGTTATGATCGCCCCGAACTGACCAAGGAGGAAAAAGCGGCCATCGCTCTCAAAACCCAAAAGGCCTACGAAGAAGAAGCCGACTTCTACGGCATCAAGGACGAAAAACTCCGCCGCTCCTACTTCAAGATTCGAGATCAGGTCAGCAAAAGCACCCTCCGCGCCGCCGAACTCGAAAGCCCCGCGCCCCGCGGCCACTACCTCCGCGAATTCGGCCAAAGCGACCGCGAAACCATCGAGAACGCCAACAACGACGCCAGCGTCCCCCAGGCTCTCGCCATGATGAACGGCTCCCTCCTGCCCCAAATCACCAATGCCTACAGCCAACTCATGCTCACCATCAACAAGGCACCCTACCCCGATGACAAAATCGATGCCGCTTACATGACAGTCCTTTCTCGCAAACCCAATGCCCGC
>JAIYDW010000117.1 GCA_027487315.1 Verrucomicrobiaceae bacterium
TCATTGGCTATGGGGCTGATGATGTCGGGTGCTGCTTGGGGGCAGGGGGTTGCGGGGCCTTTGGTGGAGGTGATTTTGGTGGATGGGGTGATGAGTGAGGCGTGGCCGGATGACGGGGTCGTGGCGTTTCGCCGGGAGGGGATGGTGGGGGATTTGACGGTGTCGTTTGCGATTTCGGGATCGGCGAGGCGGGGAGTGGATTACTCGATGGCGGCGGGGGATACGGTGACGATTCCGGATGGGGAGCGGGAGGTGTGGTTGAGTTTCACGCCGCTGGCGGATGCGCTGGCGGAGCCTGCGGAGTCGATTGGGGTGACGGTGCGGCCGAGTGCGCTTTATTCGGTTTCGACGAAGTCGGCGCGGCGGGCGGTGACGTTGTCGTTGGCGAATGCGGGGTCGAAGCCGGGGGCGAAGGAGGCGGTGCGATTTTTGTGGCAGGCGGGGTATGGGCCGAGTGCGGATTCGACGGCGGATGCGGATTTGATGCCGGAGAATGCGGAGTCGGTGATGTCGCTGGGATTCAGCGCGTGGATTGATGCTCAGTTTAAGAAGCCGGTGGGGCTGCATCAGCCGGTGTTGGAGGCGATGGCGCGGACAAGGGAGCCGGTCTATTGGGATGCGAAGATGCGGGCGTGGTGGTCGAAGTCGATCGGGCCGACGGCAACGGATCCGTTGAGGCAGCGGGTGGCGTTTGCGTTGAGCGAGGTGTTCGTGATTTCGGATCGGTTGGATGTGCTATCGAACCAGCCGAGGGGAATGTTGAATTTCTATGATGTGCTGGTGCGTGGGGCATTTGGGAATGCACGGGATTTGTTGAAGGGAGTGGCGATGCATCCGTGCATGGGGATCTACTTGAGTCATTTGAAGAACCGGAAGGCGGATGCGGAGTTGGGGACGTTTCCGGATGAGAATTTCGCGCGGGAGATCATGCAGTTGTTCAGCATTGGGCTGTGGGAATTGAATCAGGATGGGACGCCGCGGTTGGAGGGAGGGCAGATGATTCCGACGTATGACAATGTGGCGATCACGAATTTTGCGCGGGTGTTCACTGGGTTGAGTTTCGGGGGGCCGCGGGGGACGAGTTTTTGGTGGCCACCGGAGGACTGGAACAATCCGATGCGGATGTGGGATGAGATGCACGACCTGGAGCCGAAGACGCTGCTCAATGGGGTGACTTTGCCGGCGCGGGTGGCGAGCACCAACCCGGACAAGGGGACGGCGGGGATGGCGGACATTGATGGGGCGATTGATTGTCTTTTCAATCATCCAAACATGGGGCCGTTTTTGGGGTATCGGTTGATTCAGAGGCTGGTGACATCGAATCCGAGTCCGGCGTATGTGGGGCGGGTGAGCGCGGCGTTTGCGAACAACGGGAGGGGGGTGCGCGGGGACATGAAGGCGGTGATCAAGGCGGTGCTGTTGGACACGGAAGCGAGGTCGGTGGCGATGCTAGCGAGTTCGAACTTTGGGAAGATGAAGGAGCCGTATTTGAGGTCGGCGGGATTGGCTCGGGCGTTCAATGCGCGGTCAACGAGCGGGATTTACCCGCTTTCGTATTTGGATGAGTTTCATGCGCAGCAGCCGCTTTCGAGTCCGAGTGTGTTCAACTTTTTCCGGCCGGGGTACAGTCCTGCAGGGCCGATCAATGATGCGCACTTGGTGGCGCCGGAGTTTCAGATTTTGAATGCGGTGACGGCGGTGGCAGGGCCGAACTACTACTATTGGGCGATCCGAAACGGGTTCAATCGGTGGGGGGACAGTGATCCGGCGCGGGTGGTGCGGGCGAATTTGACGGCGGAGCTGGCGCTTTATAATGATGTGCCGGCTTTGATGCGTCGGCTGGACATGGTGCTGACCGGGGGGATGTTGGATCCGGTGCATCACCAACTCATTCGGGAGACGGTGGAGGCGATTGATGAGACTTACTTTGAGTGGAAGAAGGAGCGGATTTACATGGCGATCTATTTGATTTCCACGCTGCCGGACTATGCGATTCAACGTTGATTTGAGCTGATGAAAACTCCACTGCCACGCCGTCATTTCCTGCGCCAGGCCGCCTGTGCGGGGATGGGTGCGGCGCCTTTGATCAACACGCTGCTGAATCTGCGACTGGCGGGCAGTGTGGCGGCGGCGGCGCCGGGGGTGAATGATTACCGAGCGCTGGTGTGTTTGTTTTTGCCAGGGGGGATTGATTCATTCAATTTGCTGGTGCCGCGCGGGGATGATGAGCATGCGGAATACAAGGCGGTGCGGAAGGATTTGGCGCTGGCGAAGGATGTGCTGTTGCCGATCACGCCGACGGTGGATCCCGGATTGACGCTGGGGTTGCATCCGGGGGTGGCGGGATTGCAGGCGTTGTTTGAGGAGGGGAAGGCGTCGTTCGTGGCGAACGTGGGGACGCTGGTGGAGCGGGTGACGGCGAAGAGTCAGGTGTGGGACGAGTCGAAGCGGTTGCCGTTGGGATTGTTTTCGCATTCGGACCAGATCGAGCAGTGGCAGACTTCGATGCCGAACACGCGTTCTTCGAGGGGTTGGGCGGGGCGGGCGGCGGACATGCTGCGGAGCTTGAACACGTCGAATTTGGTGTCGATGAACATCTCGCTGGCGGGGACGAATTACTGGCAGAGTGGACAGGATACGATCGAGTACACGGTGGGTGCGGGTGGGGCGGTGAAGTTGGACGGGTATGATCCGGCGGATGTGGATCAGTGGAGTTTGGCACCGTTGAGGACGCGGGCGGTGGATGAGCAGTTGGCGCTGAACTATGACCACCTGTTTACGCAGGCGTTTCAGAAGTCGAAGATCGGGGCGATGGAGGCGTACACGCTGTTCAATGAGGCGACGAATGTGACTTTGCCGGAGTCGGTGGTGTGGCCGGACAGTGATTTTTCGAGGTCGATGCAGCGGATTGCGAAGTCGATTGCGGGGCATGCGACGATGGGACACAAGCGGCAGACGTTTTTCATTCAATATGGCGGATGGGATCACCATGATGAGGTGCTGCGGAGCATGAGCGGGCAACTGACGGGGATGAGCGCGGTGGTAACAGCGTTTTACCGGACTTTGGAGGTGCTGGGGTTTGGGGAGAAGGTGACGCTGTTCACGGCGTCGGATTTCGGGCGCACGCTGACTTCGAACGGTGCGGGCAGTGATCACGCGTGGGGTGGCAATCAGTTGGTGGTGGGGGGGGCGTTGGCGGGGCGGAGGGTGTTTGGGCAGTATCCGGAATTGTTTGAGGACAATGCGCTGGATGTGGGGCGGGGGCGGTTGATTCCGACGACGAGTGTGGATGAGTATTTTGCGGAGTTGGCGCTTTGGCTGGGGGTGCCGAAGAGCAGTTTGTCGATGGTGCTGCCGAACATCGGGACGTTTTACGACACGACGAGTGGGGGCAATCCGTTGGGCTTTTTGCCATGAGTCAGTGGCGGGTGAGGCTGGCGTTGCTGGCTCTGGTGTTGACGTTTGGGGTGGGGTTGTGGGTGAAGCGTGAGGAGGTGCGGGTGGCGATGGAGCGGAGGAGTGTGAGTGAGGAGGCGGTGGTGCGGGAGGCGGTGGTGGAGGCTTCGGTGGAGAAGGTGCCTGACGTGGTTTTGACGCAGAAGGAGCAGGCTGAGGGGGGATCGCCCTTGGTGGCAGAGTTGTTGCGGCGGGAGGGGGCGCCGGAGAAGGACCTCGAAATTGTGCGGCAGTTGATCAGTCAGTATTTCACGGCGATGCAGAATCGGCCGGGGCCGCCGGTGGGGGACAACGCGGATTTGATGCGAGCGATGTCGGGGAAGAATCCGCTGCGGTTGAGGGTGATTCCGGAGGGGAGCGGGGTGTTAGGAGAAGGGGGGCAACTGGTGGACCGGTGGGGGACGCCGTATCATTTGCACAAGCTGGCGGAGAGTTACTTTGAGATTCGGTCGGCGGGGGCGGATCGGAAGTTGTTTACGGGGGATGATTTGGTGGGGCGGTAGATCAGATGGCTTCGACGATGATTTTGAGGCCTTGGATTTCGCGGATGCGGATGGGGGTGCCGGATTGGAGGTAGCCGCTGTCGACGGTGGCTTCCATTTGGCGGCCGGCGATTTCGATGGTGCCGTAGGGGCGGAGGGCACTGCGGGCGATACCTTCATCGCCCGGGTGAACGGCGGCGGCGCTGAGGGCGGCGGGGGTTTCGGCGAGGGAGCCACCTGCGGTGGTGGCGAGGGTCATGTGTTTGAAGGGGCCGATTTGCGGGAGGTAGCGAGCGAGGAGCATGAGGAGGGCGGTGGCACCGGTGATGCCGATGGCGAAGTTGCGGAGGCCGGTGGCGTAGGTGGAGAGGGTGAAGGCGAAGCGGGTGGGGGTGGCTTCGGCGGCGTCTTTGGTGATGGTGGGGTCAATGGGGGCGATCTCCCAGCCTGACATGGTGAAGACGAGGGCACCCATGATGCAGATGAAGCCGAGGATGCCGGGCAGCATGGTGCCGGGGAAGACGAGGAGTTCGACGGCGACGAAGATGATGCCGACGATGAAGACGGCGATGGCGAAGGTGGTTTCATGGCCGACGAGGCTGCCGGCGACGTAGTGGCCGAAGAAGAAGAGGCTGAAGGCGATGAGGGAGACGAAGCCGGGGAGGCCGAAGCCGGGGGCTTGCATTTCCATGTAGGCGCCGGCGATGCCGATGAGGATCAAGATGGAGGCGTATTTGGTAATGAGGATGGCGACGCGTTCGAAGCCGAGGGGTTCGGCGGTGACGGTGGCGCCTTTGAGGTTTTCGGCGGTTTTGACATCATCGAGGCTGGTGGCGATGGCTTTGGCGAAGAGGGGTTTGCCGTCGGAGAGCATGGTGGCTTCTTCGGCGTCGAGGGTGAGGATTTCGCCTTTGGCGCAGAGGACCTGGCCGTTGACGATGAGTTCGCGATCCATGTCGATCATGGCTTCGATGACACGGGGGTCGTGACCTTTTTCTTTGGCGACGGTGCGGGCCATGCTCATCATGGCGGAGTTCATTTTGGCGCGCTCGGCATCGCCCATTTCCTGGCCAGTGCCGTAGATCGGGGTGGCGGCGCCGGTGGAGCCTGCGGGGGCGATGTAGATGGCGTCGGTGGCGATGGCGATCATGGCGCCGGCGGAGAGGGCGCGGGGGTTGATGTAGGCGATGCTGGGCGGGCCGAGCTTTTGGAGGTCGCGCATCATGAGGTTGGTGGTGTCCCAGGCGAGACCGCCGGGGGTGTCGAGGTCGAAGATGACGGCTTCGGCGGCTTCGGCGGTGCAGCGCTCGAGGGTGCGGGTCATGAACTCGAAGCGGGCGGGGGAGATGAGGTCTTCCTCGCCGACGGGGATGCGGACGACTTTGCCGGTGAAGGGGCCCTGGCGGATTGGGGAGGGTTTGGGGTCGGCTTTTTTGGGGTCGGCGGGGGTGGCGGCTGTAAGGGGGGCGTCTTCGAGGCGGGTGAGGGGGGTGGTGAGTTTGAGGGAGGTGGTGGCGAGGGATGGGAGGTCGGGGGCGATGCCTTTGGCTAGGAGGGGGGCGCCAATGGGGCGGGGGGCGATGGCTTGTTCGGCATCGAGGAGGAGGAGTTGGCCTTTAGTGGTGAGGGGTTTGCCGTCGATGGTGACGGCGAGGTCGGCGTCGATGAAGCCTTCGGCGAGGGTGAGGTCGTGGTGTTTGAGGGTGGCGAGGCTGCGGGCGGCGGCTTTGAGGATGGCGAGGGATTTGGTGAGGCGGGCTTTTTGGGCGGTCTCGGTGAGATCGGCGGAGGTGGCGAGGTCCGGGGGGGCGGCCCCGATGCGGGAGCCGGGGGCCATCCAGATTTCGTCGCAGGCGAGGGCGAGGAGGGCAGCTCCGGCGACGGCGGCGGAATTGACGTAGGCGACGGTGCGGATTTTGAGGCGGGCGACGTGTTCGGCGAGGGGGAGGGCGAGTTCGGGATTGGCGGAGGAGCTGTTGATGTCGAGGACGAGGAGGGGGGCGTTGGCTTTGGCGGCTTGGTCCAGGAAGGCGGTGATTTCACGGGTGCGGCGGGCATCGGTGAACTCGCGGTCGGTGATGGTGAGGGTGACGGGAGGGGCGTCGGTGGCGGCGGGGAGGGAGCCGAGGAGGAGGGGGGCGGACAGGAGGAGAGAGAGGAGACGCATCATGGCCGGAGGGGGTTGGAGGACGGGAATGGATACGCTTCTGCGGGGAGGGGTGCAATCGGGCATTGCGCGGGGGCATCGTCTCGCGTTCTGTGGGGGAGAGATGGGACGCATACCGGAAGCCACAGTTGAGCAGGTGCTGGCCTCCACGGACATAGTGGAGCTGGTGGGCCGTTCGGTGAAGTTGCGCCGAGCGGGGGCGAATTTCGTGGGGTTGTGTCCGTTTCACAATGAGAAGTCGCCGTCGTTCAATGTGAGTCCGTCGAGGAACTCGTATTATTGTTTCGGGTGCGGGGCGGGAGGGACGGCGATCGGCTACGTGATGGCGCACGATGGGATGAGTTTTGTGGAGGCGGTGAAGCGGTTGGCGGATGCGGCGGGGATCCGGATTGAGGAAGAGGTGTGGGATGAGAATGCGGAGAAGGAAGCGAAGCTGCGGGCGGCGTTGATTCGGGCGCATCAGCGACTGGCGGAGTGGTATCATCATTTGTTGATGAAGGATCCGGTGGCGGATGTGGCGAGGCAGTATTTGAGGGGGCGGGGGATCACGGCGCAGGTGGCGAAGCGCTGGCAACTGGGCTTTGCGCCGAACGGGGGGGATTTGATGAGGCGGTGGGCGAATGAGCAGAAGATCTCGGAGGAGTTGCTGATTGGGGCGGGGGTTTTGGCGAGGGGGGATCGGGGGGAGGTGTATCCGAGGTTTCGGCAGCGGCTGATGTTTCCGATTTGCAACGATAACGGGGAGGTGATCGCGTTTAGCGGGCGGTTGCTGGATGCGGACGCGAAGGCGGCGAAGTACATGAACTCGCCGGAGACGCCGATTTTCAACAAGAGCCGGGTATTTTTCGGGTTTCACAAAGCGAAGCGGGCGGTGGCGAAGGCGAGTCAGGCGATTGTTTGCGAGGGGCAGATTGATTTGGTGATGGCGTTTGAGGCGGGGTTTGAGAATGTGGTGGCGGCGCTGGGGACGGCGTTTACGGAGCATCATGCGAAGCTCTTGAAGCGGCATGCGGATGAGGTGGTGCTGTGTTACGATTCGGACGGGGCGGGGTTTAAGGCGGCGCAGCGGGCGTTTCAGATTTTGGCGCCGACGGGGCTGGTTGTGAAGGTGGCGGCGCTGCCTGCGGGGGATGATCCGGACACGTTGATTCGGCGGGAGGGAGCTGAGCGGTTTGCGAGTTTGATTGAGGGGGCGGAGGAGTTCATCGATTACCAGATCGCGCATGCGGCGGCGCAGCCGAAGTTCAACCAGATGACGGAGCGGGTGCGGTTTGCGGAGCAGATGGCGGGGAACATTCGGTTGCTGGACAATCCGGTGGCGAGGTCGACGGCGATTCAGCGGGTGGCATTGCGGATGGGGATTCCGGAGGAGGACATTCGGAAGCGGATCGGGAAGGTGGGTTCGAATCAGGTGATGAAAGGGACGGTGGAGGAAGCGAAATCGGAGGCGAGCCGGTTATTGAAGGAGCAGGATCGGACCGCGTTGATGCTGTGTCAGACGGCGCTGGTGAATCCGGAGGTGCTGGAGTGGTTGCGGCAGTCGGGGAAGGTGGAGTGGCTGGATGACCTGCCGGGTACGGAGCTATTGGGGGTGCTTTGGCGGAGTGACTGCCAGCCGCTGGATGCGGCCTCGATGACGAGTTTTTTGTCGGGATTGGATCCGGTGTTGCAGCAGGCGATGGTGGGTTTGCAGTTTCAGCCGGCGCCGCCCGGGGGATTGGAGGAAGCGGCGCAGGCGTTGAAGGCGTTGGAATTGGGGCGCATTCAGCATCAGATTCGGCGGGTGCAGACGCAATTGAAGGCACCTGGAATCACAGCGGAACAGGCAGGGGCGTTGCAGCGGGAGATGCTGACGTGGAGGAAAGAATACCTTGACCGACGGGCGGCGAGCTTGGATACTCCGTAGCCCTCCCCCAAGGGCACGTCCCCATCCTCGGCAAGTGCGCATTGCTTGTTTGCCGAATTGATCTGGAATCATGGCCAAGTCAGCCCCTAAAAAAACCCGCCAAGCCAGTTCTGATAGCGCCACAACCGTGGAAGATCCAGTCGCAAGCCTGGCACCGGTTGAGGCGCCACGCAGACGTGGGCGTCCGCGGAAGGTGGTGGTGGAAGAGGCTGCGAGCGGTGGCGAAGGGGAGAAGCGGAAGCGGGGTCGGCCGCCGAAGGCGGGTGGGAAGCAGCCGCAGGTGCCGATGCTGGATGACATCAATGCGCCGGAGGTGCAGAACTGTCTGCGGGATTTGATCCGGATGGCGAAGGAGCAGGAGCATCTAACGTGGGATGACATCAATGAGTCGCTGCCAGCGGGTGGGGTGACGCCGGATTTGATGGATGAGATGGTGGCCCGGCTTCACACCTTGGAGATTCGGGTGGTGGAAGCGGAGGATGCGGATGCGCCGAGAGCTTTGGCACCGGTGCCGTCTTCGCGACCGAAGCCGGATTTGGAAGGGGCGGCGAAGTTGGATTTGCTGGATGATCCGGTGAGGATGTATTTGCGGCAGATGGGCCAGGTGCCGCTGCTGACGAGGGACCAAGAGATTCACATTTCAAAGCGGATTGAGAAGGCGGAGGGGAACTTGCAGCAGTGTCTTCAGGATGTGGGGTTTGTGGGGGAGACGATTTTGGGGCTGGCGGATGGGTTGGTGACGGGGATTGAGCGATTTGACCGGTTGGTGATCGATCGGAAGGCTGAGGAGCGGGATTTGTATTTCAAGCGGTTGACGCCTTTGCTGGCGCAGGCGCGTGATGCGTTTGAGAAGGCGACGCATGCGTTTTTGACGTGGAAGGCGGCGCCGGAGAAGAAGAAGGCGTCAGCGGCAGAGGCGTTCACAGCGGCGAAGACGGCGTTTTTCAGGCTGTGCGGGAAGTTTTATTTCAAGCAGAAGATCAATGAGGATTTGGTGGCTTTGATGCAGGCGCGGTTGGATGAGTTCAAGCAACTGCAGAGGCATGTGAAGGAAGATCCGGAGAATCAGGTGGCGGCGGAGACGCTGGCGCAATTTGAGGAGGCAGCGTGGCAGACGGCGGAGAGTTATCCGCAGGTGGTGCGGGATGCGTTGATGTGGGAGAATGAGTCGACGCGGGCGAAGACGGAGATGATCGAGGCGAATTTGCGGTTGGTGATTTCGATTGCGAAGAAGTACACGAACCGGGGGTTGAGCTTTTTGGATTTGATCCAAGAGGGGAACATGGGGTTGATGCGGGCGGTGGAGAAGTTCGAGTATCGCCGGGGCTACAAGTTTTCGACGTATGCGACGTGGTGGATCCGGCAGGCGATCACGAGGTCGATTGCCGATCAGGCGCGGACGATCCGGATTCCGGTGCACATGATTGAGACGATCAACAAGCTGATGCGGGTGCACAAGCAGCTGCTGCAGGAGCTGGGTAGAGATCCGACGCCGGAGGAGATTGCGGAGGAGATTCATTTGCCGGTGGACCGAGTGCGGACGGTGTTGCGGATGGCGCAGCAGCCGGTCTCGTTGCAGGCGAAGGTGGGGGATGGGGAAGGGGACACGGAGTTTGGGGATTTCATTGAGGACAAGGAAGCGTCGAATCCGATGGAGATGACGGCGATGAATTTGCTGCGGGACAAGCTGAAGGACGTGCTGGACACGTTGAATCCGCGGGAGCGGGAGGTGCTGGAGCAGCGGTTTGGTTTGGGTGACGGGGCGGGGCGGACGTTGGAGGAGGTGGGGAGGCAGTTCCGGGTGACGCGGGAACGGATTCGGCAGATTGAGGCGAAGGCTTTGAGGAAGTTGAGGCACCCGACGCGGATTCGGAAGTTGGGCGGATTTTTTGGGGGGAGTTGAGTTGGGTCCGATGAGGGGGAGGGTGTTTTGTGAACCGGACGACTGGACCCGCCGATGGCCTGAACTCGCGAGTGACTTGCTGATTGCATCCTGGGAGGAAGTCCTTGTAAACGCGCATCAAGGGCGTCTCGAAAGCTGCTGCCAAGAGTTTGTTCCAACCATGGGGTTTCAGGGGGCAAGAGTCCTTGCGAGGAAGTCGTATTATGTGACTTCATGCTAGTTCTTCGA
>JAIYDW010000122.1 GCA_027487315.1 Verrucomicrobiaceae bacterium
AATGCGCTCTCGCACTACTCGGACTGGACGATTGGTCACGTGCACTCGGGAGCGATGGGATGGAATGGGTTCATGGCGGCGGGGTTGTTTTACTGGCTGGCACCAAGGCTTTATGGAACCAAGTTGTATTCGACGGCCTGGGCGAACTTCCATTTCTGGATCGGCACGATGGGGATCTTGATTTATGTGGGTGCGATGTGGGTGTCCGGGATCATGCAGGGGCTGATGCTGAACGCGACGAATCCGGAGGGGACGAGTCTGATGTATCCGGCTTTCCTGGACACGTTGACAGCGATTCGGCCGTTGATGGCGGCGCGGATTGTTGGTGGGCTGCTCTACTTCAGTGGGATGGTGTTGATGCTGGTGAACCTGGTGCTGACGGCGCGCCGAGGGAAGGCTGTAAATGAATCACGCGAGGTGGCCTTGCTGAATCGTGGGGACAAGGACACGATGCCTTTGAAGGACACGTTCATCAATGACCCGATTGCCTACATGTTTGGCGGGTTGCTGCTGATCATGGGTTGGGTCTTCCTGCCTCCAGGTGCGGACATTGCGTCATTGGTTTGCGCCGGAATCTTTGCGGTGATTGCGATCCGGAAATTTCAACAGGGAGCCCAGAAGTGGTCGAACTGGTATGATCGGCTTTTGCTCAACTACATGCCGTTCACGGTGCTAACGTTTGTGGCGGTTTTGCTTGGGGGATTGATTCAGATCATACCGACGGTGGTGGTGAATCGGGCACAGAACATTGAGGATCGGATTCAGAAGGTTTACACGCCGTTGGAGCTGGCGGGTCGGGATCTGTATGTGAACGAAGGCTGCTACAACTGCCACAGCCAGATGATTCGGACGATGCTGCCGGATGTGCTGCGCTACGGTGATTACTCACGCCTGGGGGAATCGATTTACGACCATCCGTTCCAGTGGGGATCGAAGCGGACGGGGCCGGATTTGGCGCGGGTGGGGAGTCGCTATGCCGAGGATTGGCACTACAAGCACATGCTGGATCCGAGGTCGACTTCGCCAGGGTCGAACATGCCGCCGTATGCGCATCTTTATGAGCGGAAGTTTGATCAGAAGTCGCTGCCGGCGAAGATTGCGGCGATGACGCAGTTGGGAGTGCCGTATCCTGCGATGTCGGGGGATGAGATCAAGCAGAAGGCGATTGAGCAGGGGATTCAGGTGGTAGGGAAGTTGAAGGAGAAGGGCATTGCGGCCAGTCCTGACACAGAGATTGTGGCGTTGATCGCTTACCTGATGAAGCTGGGGCAATACGACACGCCAGAGGTGGAGGAGCGGTTGACGGATGGGACTCAAGGTCTGCCGTTTCCTTTGAAGCCGGGTGATCCTGACAAGTTCCGGACAACGGTTAAGCCGGCGAGCCTTCCTGTGCCGGCTGGTCAGTAGTTTTGTTCAGATCATTCATTCAATCCTTTTTGCACTATGTTTAAACGCGTCATTTACGATAACTGGAGCCTGATTGTTCCGGTGTTGGCCTTTGCTTTCACTGCCACCATTTACTTTGTCATGGTGATCCGGGCGATGCTGATGAAGCCGGATCGGCGGGATCAGATGGCATCGCTACCGCTCGAGGACGGGCCGGAGGCGCAAACCCCCAAACTGTAGATTGAACCTTCGCTTATGAACTCAGCAGAACCTTCTTCCAAGTCGAACGAACCCACATTAAGGGGTCACGTCTATGACGGGATCCAAGAGTATGATCAGAAGCTGCCGAACTGGTGGTTGTTCACGTGGTACATCACGATGGTGTGGTTTGTGATTGGGTGGCTGGCTTATTACCAGTTGGGGTATGGCCGGACGGATCATGAATTGATTGGCGAGCAGATGGCGAAGATCGAGGCGGTGCGGGCGAAGGAGTTGGAGGCGATTGATGACAAGAAGTTGTGGGAGATGTCGCGGACGCCAGAGGTGGTGGAGGCGGGCAAGGCGACGTTCATGGCGACGTGTGTGGCGTGTCATGCGGCGGATTTGTCGGCGCATTTGGCCGGGGTGAAGTTGCCCGGGTTGCCGTTGAATGATACGGAGTGGAAGCATGGCGGGAATCCGACTCAGTTGATGACGATCGTGCGCAAGGGGGCGCCGGACATCACGAAGGGGATGGCATCCTGGGAAGCGCTGGGGATCAAGAAGATCACCGAGGTGGTGGCATTTGTGATGAGTCATCACAAGGAGGGGGAGCCTGTGACTTTGGCTGCGGATTCGCCTTTGAAGCAGGGAACGGCGCCTGCGGCTCCTTCGGTAGCGCCTGTTGCGCCGAAGTCGTAAGGTCTGCCATCTTCCTCAACTTTTCATGAGCCAATCTCCTCTCAACTTGACCTCGCTGGGGTCGATCAACGCCGATGGCTCACGGCGGTACATTCATCCGGCGGATGTAAAGGGGAAGTACACGTTTTGGCGGAGGCTGACGGCGCTGGTGTTGCTGGTGGTCTATGTGGTTTTGCCTTGGATTCCGGTGAAGGGGTATCCGGCGGTGTTTTTGGATGTGGCGAGCAGGCGGTTCCACTTTTTCGGGCTGACGATTGCGACGCAGGATCTTTGGTTGGGGTTTTTCTTTGTGACGGGTTTGGCGTTTTCGCTGTTCTTTGTGACGTCGTTGTTTGGGCGGGTGTGGTGTGGGTGGACGTGTCCTTACACGGTGTTTTTGGAGCATGTGTATCGCCGGGTGGAGCGATGGATTGATGGGGATGCGGCGGCGCGGCGGAAACTGGAGGATGCGCCTTGGAGTGCGCAGAAGATTGCCAAGACGGTACTGAAGCAGGGGATCTTTTTGGCGATCTCAGCGGTGATTGCGCATGTGTTTTTGAGTTATTTCGTGTCGATCAAGGGGCTGTATAAGATGATGCATGAGACTCCGGAGAATCATTTGATGGTGTTCGGGATCGTGACCTTTTTGACCTTGGCTTTGTATGGGTCGTTCAGTTGGTTTCGGGAGCAGTTTTGTGTGATCATGTGTCCCTATGGGCGGCTTCAATCGGCGCTGACGGATGATAACTCGCTGGTGATTGGCTATGACAAGGCGCGTGGGGAGCCGAGGGGGAAGGTGAGTGATCCGAATGCGGGTTCGTGTGTGTCGTGCAATCGGTGTGTGCAGGTGTGTCCGACGGGGATTGATATTCGGAATGGATTGCAATTGGAGTGCATCGGGTGTGCGGCGTGCGCGGACGCTTGCGATGACATCATGACGAAGGTGAAGCGGCCGACGGGGTTGATTCGGTATGATTCGTGGAACGGGTTCAACGGGAAGCCGACGCGTTTTGTGCGGCCACGGACGATCTTTTATTCGGTGCTGTTGGTGGTGGGCGTGACGGCGTTTTCGTTTGCGTTCAAGTCGGTGTCACCGGTGCGGGCGAGTGTGGTGCGGATGCAGGGGGCACCGTTCTTTATTGTGGATGGGGTGGTGCGGAATCAGTTTTTGATTCGGGTGATCAACAAGCGGGATGTGACGGCGCGGTTCAAGTTTGTGATGGAGGGGAATCTGCCGCCGGAGACATCGATCACGGGATTGGATGAGGTGATGGAGTTGCCGCCATTGGGTGAGGAGGTGAAGGCGCTGGTGCTGGCGATTCCCGAGGACAAGTTTCAAGTGAAGCAGACGCTGAAGGTGCGGGTGACGGATTTGGAGAGTGGCTCCAGTTCGCTGACGCGTGCCATGGAATTGCTGGGGCCTGATCCCCGGCTGAAAACGAACGTGCCTCTCAATGCAAAAGATTATATTCAATAGGCCCTGGCTTCTGGTCGTGGGATTGTTTGGTTCCTTTGTGACGCTGTGGATTGCGTTCATTGTGTTCGCGGTGAAGCATCAACCGCCGCAGGTGCCGATGGTGAAACGGGAGGTGATTCAGCATGGCGGTGATTGACACGAGTGCGGCGGCTTTTTTGGCTGGTCTGGTGACAAGTGTGCACTGTGTGGGGATGTGCGGGCCGCTGTCGTGCTCGTGGGCGGTGAAGCCGGGGGAAGGTTTTGCGCGCAATACGGCGCTTTATCATGGGGGACGATTTTTGGCGTATGCGATGGCGGGGGCGGTGGCGGGGGCGCTGGGGGTGATGCCGTTGAGTTGGTTTCAGAGCGGGGCGGGGGTGGTGTTGCCGTGGCTGATGGTGCTGGCGTTTGTGCTGGTGGGGGTCGGGGTGGACAGGTATTTGCCGAAGCCGGCGTTTTTGTCGAAGCCGTTGCGGGCGATTCAGTTGCGGGCGTTTCAGATGAAACCGGGATGGCGGGCGGGGTTGCTGGGGTTGGCGACGCCCCTGCTGCCGTGCGGGCCGTTGTATGTGATGCTGGGGCTGGCGATGGTGAATGGGTCGGCGATGCGGGGGGCGGAGTTTGCGGGGGCGTTTGCTTTGGGGACGCTGCCTTTGCTGTGGGTGGTGCAGAGCCAGATGCACTGGATTGGGGGGAAGGTGTCGCCGGTGACGTTGAGGCGGGCGCAGCGGGGGTTGGCGCTGGTGGCGGCGGTGGTGATGGCTTGGAGGTTGCGGGGGACGGTGATGTGGGATGAGTCGGGAGCGCTTATTATGTGTCATTAAGGCCGCGGCGCGGCCGGAGATGGGAGATAGAAGATGGAAGATGGGGGAATGCGGGGACTGGCAGAAAAATGGGGGGCAGAAAAAAGGGGAAGGGAGTGGGGGCGCTGTTGTTTTGAAGTATGCAGCGGTTGAACGTGGTGGTGTTGGCGTTTGCCGGGATGGAGGCGGAAAAGAGCGGGGACGTGCCGGAAAGCGGGTGGTAAGAGGGGACGAGCGACCCGTACGAGTGGACGCGCGACGCGTTCGAGTGGATTAGCGACTCGGACGAGTGGATGAGCGAGTCGTACGGGTGGACGAGGGACTCGTACGGGTGGACGAGCGAGCCGTACGACTGGACGAGCGACTCGTACGGGTGGACGAGCGACTCGTACGGGTGGACGAGCGACTCGTACGGGTGGACGAGGGACTCGTGCGGGTGGGCGAGCGACTCGTGCGGGTGGGCGAGCGACTCGTACGGGTGGATGAGCGACTCGTGCGGGTCGATGAGCGGCTCGTCCGGGTGGACGAGCGACTCGCACGGGTGGACGAGCGACTCGCACGAGTGGATGAGCGACTTGCACGAGTGGATGAGCGACTCGTATGGGTGGACGGGCGACTCGTTCGGGTGGGCGAGCGACCTGTACGGGTGGACGGGCGACGCGTACGGGTGGATGAGCGACTTGGACGACTGGACGTGCGATGCGTACGGGTGGACGAGCGACTGGTAGGAGTGGGACGCGCTGCGAAGGGGTGACGGGAACGTGGGGTGAGAGTGGGGGCGCGGGATGGTATTGATAGAGGACGAAGGGATTCTGGCGGACGACGGGACGAGATTGGGAGGGCGAAAATGGGGGGCGAAGGTGGATGAGTCTCCTCCAAAGGTCGGATACCCGGTGGACCTGATCTGGGTGACGGTGGGTTCGTTATGACAACCCAAAGACTGCTTACTTTCGCACTTATGCTGGCTGGTGGCGTTTTCACCGTCGACCTCAGGGCGAATCCGGTTGGGAAAGTCTCTTTGCCTCAAGTCGCCGCTCTTCCTGACAACCCTTCCGCGCATTCAACCTCAACTACGCCATCTGTCATGAACTGGGTCCGACAATTCAATGAGCGTCTAGCTGATCTCAAGGTCGATCAAAGCCTTTATGAGGCACGTCAGTGGAAGAGCAAGGGAACATCAAGTGAAGCCGATTTGCTCCGGTTGGAGAAAGCGCTTGGCTTCAATGTGCCGACGTCATTGAGAGCATTCTATTTGAGCCAAGGGGCCTTTGCGAGCGAGTGGTTCGGTGACGAGAGGGAGACGGTCAATGTCTTCACGCCTGATGAGATCGCTGAGATGGGTGTCGGATTGGCGAGAGCCATCAACTTGCATTGGGGAGGGCGGTCCGAGATTCAGGAGGACCTTGATTCCGGGACCATCGAGCGACTCAACGGGATGACCACGGTCTTTGGCATTCGCCACATCGACAGCAATCAATGCGTTTACTACTACTTCAATCGCAAGGGCGACATTGGCTCGCTGTATCTCGATCAAGATGACATGGAGTGGACGCTGCAGGAGATGGTTCGCATTTCTCATGATGCGCCTAGTAGTCTTGAGTCGTTGGAGCAACTGCTGAGTTCCGAGACGGAAGCCATGCTCGAGGTGGAAGAGGGATGAAAGAGTTGGTGAGAGAAGGAGGGCTAGGGGGTAGAGGGCGGTGTGTGTGGAAGGAGGTGAGGCTGGCTCTGGGGGGATGTTGCGCCGCTTCGGGGCTTGATGGGGATGGGCGGAACCCAGGTCGTTGTCTTGGGCTGGCATGTGGCGCACTTTTGGTGCTGACGTTGCTGGGTGCGACAAGCGGGTTGCGGAACCGGGGGCGTTCGGTTTAGCTGGCGGGGTATGAACCTGAAGGACTTGCTCATGGACGGCGATGACGAAGAGTCTCTGACAGACGCGGACTTGCTGGAGAAGCGCCGCCGCCAGTTCGAGGGATTGAAGACGGTGATGGAGGGCAAACGAGCGGTGCTGGAGGCGAAGGGGATGGATGTGGATGCTGCACTGGCGGAGTTGGACGCGCATTGGGCTGCCTATGAAGCGTCCCAGCAGGAGGTGGACCGGAGGGAGGAGGAATGCTTGCAGAAGCTTGCGGATCTTGCGGATGCGCGGGAGAACCTGATGCAGCTCTTTCGGGATGGGCTGTCGGAATGGCAGGAGGCGCTGGAGAAGGCTCCTGCCGGAAGTTCGGAGCGGGTGGCGGTGTGGGAAGGCTTTACCGCCTGGAAAGCGCAGATGCGGGATGATTTGAAGCAATGGCTGGCCGAGGCAGGGGAGAGCGAGGCGATGCAGTCGGGCTACGACGAGGCGCTGAAGCTGCTGGAGGATTGAGGCGGTGGTTTAGGGCGTTAGGCGGTTGTGGATCCAAGGGGTGAGCGGGGGTGTTGCGGAGGGATGTTGGCGCCCCTTTGGGGCTTGATGGGGATGGGGGGTGAGACCCAGGGCGTTGCCATGGACTGGCTTGGGGGCGTACCTTTGGTGCTTTGATAGCGGGGAGTGACATGGGGGTTGCGGGAGGTGGGGGGCGGGGGGATGGGTGGGGGGTTATGCCGTCTGATTTGCCGATTGAAGCTCTGCGTTCTGATGTTTTGGCTGCGCTGGGGGATCCGGCGCGGCTGGCTTTGTTGATCAAGGCACCTACGGGGTCAGGGAAGTCGACGCAGATTCCGCAGATGGTGCTGGATTCGGGGGTGTTGCAGGCTGGGCAGCGGATTGTGGTGCTGCAGCCGAGGCGGATCGCGGCGCGGATGCTGGCGGTGCGGGTGGCGCAGGAGCGCGGGGGGAAGGTGGGGCAGGAGGTGGGGTATCAGGTGCGGTTTGAGAATGTGACGTCGGCGGCGACGCGGATCACGTTTGTGACGGAGGGGGTGCTTATCCGGCAATTGCTGCAGGATGCGGATCTGGCGAACATTGGGTGTGTGGTGATCGATGAGTTTCATGAGCGGCATTTGGATGGGGATTTGTGTTTGGCCTGGCTGCGGGCGTTGCAGCGGTCGCGGCGGCCGGATCTGCGGGTGATTGTGATGTCGGCGACGCTGGTGCCGACACCGTTGTTGACGTTTTTGAATCCGAGCCGGTTGCTGACGTCTGAGGGGCGGACGTTTCCGGTGGAGGTGCGGTATCAGAATCCGCTGCGGATGACGAATCAGTTGCCGGAGCCGGTGTGGGATCAGGCGGCGCGGGCGGCGGCGGAGCTGGCGCGGGAGCCGGGGTTTTCGGGGCACATGCTGGTGTTCATGCCGGGGGCGTACGAGATTCAGAAGACGATGCAGGCGATGAGTGCGCATCCGGGGATCAAGGGTCGGGCGATTGTGCCGATGCATGGGGAGTTGACGCCGGATCAGCAGGATGCGGCGGTGGCGCCGAGTGCGGTGCCGAAGATCATTGTTTCGACGAATGTGGCGGAGACGTCGCTGACGATCGAGGGGGTGCGGGCGGTGATTGATTCGGGGTTGGCGCGGATTGCGGCGTATGATGCGCGGCGGGGGATCAATACGCTGATGGTGCAGAAGATTTCGCGGGCGTCAGCGGAGCAGCGGGCGGGGCGTGCGGGGCGATTGGGACCGGGGATTGCGGTGCGGCTGTGGCCGGAGCGGGAGCATGGGCACCGGGCGGAGAGTGAGGTGCCGGAGGTGCACAGGCTGGATCTTTCGGAGGCGTTGCTGGCGTTGAAGCAGGCGGGGGCGAGTGGTGGGGGAGATGGGTTGGTGATTGATTGGTTTGAGGTGCCGCCGGAGGCGTCGCTGCAGCGGGCGCAGGATCTGCTGCATGCGTTGGGTGCGCTGGATGAGGGGGAGGGGTTGACGGATTTGGGGAGGCAGATGACGGCGTTTCCGCTGCATCCGCGGTTTGCGCGGCTGCTGCTGGCGGCGTCGGAGAATGGGTGTCTGCGGGAGGCGACGATTTGTGCGGCGGTGGCGCAGGGGCGTGATCTTTTGATGAGGCCGAAGCCGGGGGCGCCGAAGGCGAAGGATGAATTCTGGGAGCCTACGGATGTGACGGAGTTTCAGGCGGTGATCCGGGCGTTCATTCATGCGGAGGCGGTGCGGTTTTCGATGGATGGGTGCGCGCCGTATGGGATTCATGTGCGGGCGGCGCAGGAGGCGGCGCGGAGTCGGGATCAGTTTCTGCGGCTGGCGCAGCGGGCGGGTTTGATTTTGAATGATGAGGTGGCGAGTCCGGAGGCGCTGGCGAAGACTTTGCTGGCGGCGTTCAGCGATCACTTGGGGGTGGAGACGGGGCGGGGGTCGAGGGTGTATGAGCTGGCGGGGGGGTATCGGGGGCATTTGGCGAAGGAGGCGCACATCAAGCCGCCGGTGCTGCTGGTGGCGTCGGAGGTGACGGAGGTGCAGGGGAAGGCGCTGCAGGTGCATCTGAATGGGGTGACGGAGGTGCGGGAGGAGTGGCTGCGGGAGTTGTTTCCGGGGGAGATGACAACGGGGCAGCGGGCGGTGTATGATGCGGTGAACCGGCGGGTGATGAATCGGGAGGAGACGCGGTTTCGGAGTTTGGTGCTGGCGTCGAGGGAGCGTGGGGAGCCGGATCGGACGGTGGCGGCGGCGCTGCTGGCGGATGAGGTGGAGGCGGGGAACTTGCAGTTGCCGAACTGGAACGAGAAGGTGGAGCAGTGGATCCTCCGGGTGAACGGGCTGGCGAAGTGGATGCCGGAGCTGGAGATTCCGGCGATCGGGGTGGAGGATCGGCGGTTGATTTTGGAGCAGGTGTGCGATGGGTGCACGGCTTACCGGCAGTTGAAGGAGCGGGAGGTGTTTCCGGCGCTGCATCAGTGGCTGAATCCGATGCAGCGGGATTTGCTGGATCGGTATGCGCCGGAGCGGTTGGCGGTGAAGGCGGATCGGAGTGCGAAGATCACATATGCGGAGGACGCGGCGCCGAGTGTGTCGGTGGTGCTGCAGCAGCTTTATGAGATGAAGGAGAGTCCGAGGATTGCGGATGGGCGAGTGACTTTGACGGTGCACCTGCTGTCACCGGCGCAGCGACCGATTGCGACGACGGGGGATTTGGGGAGGTTTTGGGTGGAGGGGTATCCGCTGGTGAAGAAGGATTTGAAGGGGAGGTATCCGAAGCATGAGTGGCGGTGAGGGGGTGGGGAGTGGAGAGTAGA
>JAIYDW010000176.1 GCA_027487315.1 Verrucomicrobiaceae bacterium
TATAACGAGACCTACGTCGAAGGCCTCCTCAACGCCGCCAAAGACGAACTCCAGGAAGTCGCCCCCAACGTCACCATCACCTCCTACCGCGTCCCCGGTGCCTTCGAAATCCCCGTCTGTACCGAACTCATCCTCCGCAGCGCCCCGCCCGATGCCGTCATCGCTCTCGGCGTCATCCTTCGTGGCGCCACCGAACACGCCGACCTCGTCGGTGCCTCGGTCACCGACGCTCTCCAACGCGCCGCCACCACCCACTGCGTCCCGGTCGTCCATGAAGTCCTCCTCCTCGACGACGCCGAACAAGCCGAAGAACGCTGTCTCGGCGCCACCATGAATCGCGGCACTGAAGCCGCCCGCGTCGCCCTCACCATGGTCAACCTCTTCGCCGCCATGCGCGCCAAATTCTCCGGCGAGGCCACCCGCGCCTAATCCTCTTCCAACCCACCTCAAAAACCAATCACCCATGGGAAAACGACGAGACGGACGACTGGCCGCGGTGCAATACCTCTTCGCACACGACCTTCACACCAAAGCCCCCACCGACATCGAACGCGCCGGCTTCTGGGACCTCCACAGCATCAAAGGCCAGGCTCGCGACTTCGCCGAATCCCTCATCAACGGCGTCCTCGAACACCGAGATGAGATCGACGTCCAAATCCGCGACCTCGTCGAAAACTACAGCTTCGAACGCCTCGCCACCGTCGACCGCAACGTCCTCCGCCTCGCCGCCTACGAACTCGCCCACAACCCGGACCTCCCAGCCCCCGTCATCCTAAACGAAGCCATCGAAGTCGCCAAAATGCTCGGCGGCACCGAATCCGGCGCCTTCGTCAACGGCATCCTCCACAAAATCGCCCAAAAATTCCGCCCCAAATCCCCGGCGCCTTTGTCTCCCGACACCTGACCCTCTCAAAAATCCGCAATCCGCATTCCGCAATCCCCCATCCGAATGGCCGGCTTCTTCAAATCCCTCCTCGCCCGATTCAGCAAACCCGACTTCAATTGGGACGAACTCGAATCCACCCTTATCTCCGGCGACATCGGCCCGCGCCTGTCCCTTGAAATCGTCGACGCCCTCCGCTCCCAGGGTCGTAAACTCAATGGCGAAGACATCCTCCAAGTCGCTCGCGATCACGTTCGCGCCAAGCTCCCCAAAGAAATCCCGCCCCTCCTTCCCCACACCGACGGACGCCCCAAAGTCCTCCTCATGATTGGCGTCAACGGCACCGGCAAAACCACCTCCACCGCCAAACTCGCCAACCTCCTCCACCACCAAGGCCACAGCATCGTCCTCGCCGCCGCCGACACCTTCCGCGCCGCTGCCGTCGAGCAACTCCAAGTCTGGTCCGAGCGCCTCCAAATCCCCCTCGTCAAAGGCCCGCAAAACTGCGACCCCGCCGCCGTCTGCTTCGACGGCTACGAAAAAGCCGAACGCCTCGGCGCTCAATTCCTCATCTGCGACACCGCCGGCCGCCTCCACAACAAACACAACCTCATGGAGGAACTCAAAAAGATCCACCGTGTCGTCGGCCGCAAAGACCCCACCTCCCCGCACGAAGTCCTCCTTGTCGTCGACGCCACCACTGGCTCCAACGCCCTCCAGCAAGCCCGCGAATTCCACAAAGCCATCCCCATCACCGGCGTCATCGTCACCAAACTCGACGGCAGCGGCAAAGGCGGTATCATCATCCCCATCCAGCAGGAACTCGGAATCCCCACCCGCTTCATCGGCCTCGGCGAAACCGCCGACGCCTTCAAACCCTTCGACCCTACCCAGTTCGTCAACGAACTGCTCTAAGGCACCACCTCCACCACGTCCCCCGTCCGCAGGTGCCCAAAAAACGCCTTCGCCTTCGCATACGGCAACCGAATGCACCCATGCGATGCCGGATACCCCGGAATGTTCCCCGCATGCAGCCCGATCGACCCGCAGTTCAACCTCATGAACCACGGCATCGCCACATGGTAAATCGTCGACGTCCAAGACTGGTGCTTGTCCGTGATCACAAATGTCCCCGCAGGCGTCGCATAGCCCTTCCTGCCCGTTGAAACCTTCGTCGTCTCAACCACCTGGCCTTCCTTATACAACTCCGCCTTCTGCCCCGACAAACTGATCACTACCCGACGCTCCGCCTCCACTCCTGGCTTCCTCCCAAGCAGCAACTGCATGATGTAAGTATACCCCTGGACCGAAGCAAAATTGATCGCATAACGCTTGTTCACTCGCGTGTATTGACTCTGACTCGCCCCCGCCCACATCAACAGTTCCACTCCGTCCGCATCACCATGCGCCGCACAAATCATGATCGGCGTCAGATTCCGGTCGCGCTCCAAATGCCACTGCAAATCCTTCAAACTCTGCTCCGCCACCAGCTTCGGCAGCACAGGAGAAATTGACTTCGCATCCGGATGCGCCCCGCTCATCAACAACGTCCGCATAGCCTCCGTCTGCCTCCGCAACGCCGCCAAAATCAAAAGCGGCTGCCCTTCAATCTCACAGTCCCCCAAATGCGCCCCCGCCCAGCACAAACGCCTCAACGTCCCATACTGACGCAATCGCATCGCCAACGCCAACGCCCGATCCCCCCCCGGCGTCACCTCATCCACGTCCACCCCACCCTTCAAGAACTCCCCCATCTGCTCTTCCGCCTCCATCAGCACCGCCGCACACACCGCTGGCAAACCCGCCCGCACCGCCACCCCCACCCAAACCGGATTCAAAACCTCCTCCAACTCCTCTAAAAAGGGCGTCCAACTCATCTCAGGAACCGGCTCCATTGCCAGGTTCGCCCCAACCTCTCCCCCATCAGCTACCTGTCCTTGCCCCGCCATCGGCAAGACCAAAAACGCCCCTGCCACAAGAGTCCGTCTCAAGGTGCCTAAGGTGTTCATCTCCATCATATCGGGTTAAGACTTCCGGCTAGAAATCGCCGGAAGCTCCCAATTGTCAAGGCACGAAGCCGCCACCTCACCCGGAAAACTCCCCTTCCGCCCAAATTCATCAATCTATTAGGTGCCAATGCCGAAACCATTTAATCTAACCTGACAAACTTCGATCACTCTCGCCTCAGAGCCCCAACTCCAGCTGCGCCACCGGTCCAAAACTCCGCCGATGCACCGCACTCGGTCCCAGTCGCTTCAATGCCTCCACATGCTTCTGGGTCGGGTAACCCTTGTGCACCTCAAAGCCATACCCCGGATACTCCTCCGCCAACCGCAGCATCAACCGATCCCTCGTCACCTTTGCGATCACACTCGCTGCCGCAATCGAGAAACTCTTCGAATCCCCCTTCACCAACGCCACCTGCCTCACCGGAAACACCCGCACCGGCAGTCCGTCAATCAACGCTCCGTCCACATCCTTTCCCAAACCCATCACCGCCCGCCTCATCCCTTCATGCGTCGCACCCAAAATATTCAACCGGTCAATCTCCTCCACCTCCACCAGCACGCAACACCACCGAACCCGCTCATCCCCCGTCAACTCCTCATAAAGCCGCTCCCGCCGAATCTCCGTCAACTTCTTCGAGTCATTCAAGACCTCATGCTCAAACCCGTCCGGTAGCACCACCGCCGCCACGCTCACCGGTCCCGCCAATGGCCCTCGCCCCGCTTCATCCACCCCCGCCACCACCCGGCAACCCGCCGCCTTCAAAGCCCGTTCATGTTCCATCGTCGGCATGGCAAATCCTCAGGGTGCCCCGGTCGGCAATCCTTCCGCTTTGATCACTGGCGGCCGCCTCTTCACCGCGATGTAAACCGGCGATTCCTGCTTCTCCAACTTCGGATTCTGGAAATCCACCCGCGTGTTGAAGGCCGAAAAATGCCAAGGCCCATCCTCCGTCTGCACACTGTATTGCAGCGCCCGCCCCCCATCCAACAGCGTCGCATGCTTCACCGATAGCTTGAACGCAATGTCCGTCACCTCCTTCACATTCATCGCTCCGCCATCGCCCGACAGCACAAACACGATCTCCCCGTTCTGCCTCATCCCGGCCAGCGATCGATACGTCACCCGTGGACCGTCAAAAAATCGATCCGGCGCATCAAACACATAAGTGAACACCGTGTGATTCTTCATCACTGACGGATACACCTGCGCCCCTTCCGTCATCGTCCCTGGCACCTCATCCACCAGCGACTTCGGTCCAAACCAAGGCATGCCGTTCTTCACAAAAAACACCCCGCTCCACTCCGGAAACGCCTTGTGCACCTGCCGGCCTTCATGCCAAACCCAGCCCATCGGCGCCCCGGACGGCTCCCTGAAATTCGCCGTGATCGCAAACTGCAAATCCTGCTTCAACAACCGCTCCCGCGCTGTCGTCACTTCAAAGTTCGGACGATAACTCGTCGCAAACTCAAATCGCTCGGGAGAAAGCGTCAACACATGCACCTCCGCGCCAAACACCTTCTGCAAAAACCCTCCCAAAATCCCCGCAGGCCGCCGCACCCGTAGCTTCTTCCACTGCAATCCCGCCTCCTGATACCGATCCACCATCGCCCCCTGCAATTCAGCCGCCGTCACCTCCCCCAACGCTTTCCACTCCCCTCCCTTCAACCTCACCTCAAGCCCCGCCTTGCTATCCGAAACCGCCCACAACACCGCATTGCTGTTCACATTGAAAATCCACTCCGCCGCAACGTACAGCCCCCCTGCCCCGGCCATCGCGACAAGGACCAGAACTTTAATCACACGCAACAGCCGACGGTTCATCAATCGCCTCAATCATGAAACCAGAACCCCAATCTCGCAACCCGCATCCACCATCCCGGCGCGAATCCTCTTTGCCAATCTCCCACTCCCACCTACCGTCTCCCATGGCCGTTTCCACCCTCGCAGACCTCCCCACCGACACCCCTGCCATCATCGAGCGTTTCCTCGGTGCCAAACCCAGTCTCACCCGCCTGCGCGAACTCGGTCTCGTCCCCGGTGCCCAAGTCGAAGTCATCCGCCGCGCCCCCCTCGGTGAACCCATCGAAATCCGCCTCCGCGAGTCTCACATCGCCATGCGCAACGCCGACGCCGCCTTCATCGCCGTCCTCCCCATCGAATAGCTTCAAACCCCAAAGTTCGGGTTCACTCCTCCATCGACGCCAGCCACCGCTCCAACTGCCCCCGAACGCCCTCAGGCAATTCACCCGCGTTCTCAATCAGCCACCTCAAATCCTCCGTCGCCCCGGGCTTGTCGCCTGATGTCTGCCTCAGTCGCGCTCTCGCAAATCGCTCCGGAGGCGATTGCGGATCCAGTGCCAGCACCAGATTCAAATACGGCATCGCCCCCTGCGCCCTCCCTTCTTCGTCCAGCGCGCTCGCCAAAAGATTCTTGATCATGCGCAGCACGATCTCCCGCTTGGTGGCAGGCCTCAGCACCTCGGGATCAAACGGCCGAAAATCATTCAACTCTCCTTCCGCTTCCTCGATCGTCGTCAACCTGCCTCGCTCAAACACATCCACCAACTTCATCTCCTCATCCGGTGAAGGATGAAATCCCACCATGAACTTCCCCGGTAACGGCACTCCAAAAACCCCCTTCACCCCGGCCATTCTCGCCAACTCTAAATACACCACCGACAGCGTGATCGGCAATCCCTCACGATCCTCGATCACCTCGTTCACATAGCTGTTCGAGAGACTCTGATAGTCATTCCGGCTCCCATGAAAGCCATTCTCAGCAAACAAAAATTGATTCATCCGTCGAATCGCCGCTTCCCCACCCGCAGCCACCTCCGGTAGCGCCCGCACCTCCGATGCCAAACGTTGCACCGTCTGCACATACACCGCCACCTCCAACTCCGGATTGTCGTGCCTCGCCAACAAGAGCGCACACCGCAGCAGGTCCGTCGCCTCATCCTCTTTGTCCAATTCCCGCACCATCTCCCGAGTCACCGCTCGCCGATGCATCTCCTTCTCCACCTCTTTCAAGGCAGCTGCCTGCCTCTCCAATTCCCGCCTTCTCTCGACCACCAATCGCCGTGCCGCACTCGCTTCCTCCTCGATCAAGCGATCCAACGCCTCATCCGCATCCATCCCTTTTTCAAGATACGCCCCCAAGGTCGTCTGCACCTTTTCCGTCAACGCCACCGACGCCGCTGGAGGCGCCAGATCTCGCCCCGTTTTGAATCCCCGAAACTCCGCCACCGTGTCCCGAAACTTGCACAACCCCACCCGACCTCCCCTAAGCCCCGTGTCCTCCACCTCCATCGCTAGCGCCCCATTCACCCAGCAACGAATGACTCCCTCTTCCACCCGAACACGCAGCGTGTTCCAATCCCCAGCTCGATACGCCGCCACCGGCTCATCCTTCAAGATCGTCCACGAATACACGTCCGCTCCATCAAATCGCGTCAACCGCAGCTTGCCCGCGGATGGATAAAACCCGTAGTGCCTCTCCCCCCCGTCAGAACAAAACGCCAACCCCGCCGCTCCGCTCTCCTCATCCAATCGCACGCTCACCATCGCCTCAAATTCAGCCTCCAAAGGCTCGGTCTTAGCCAAACACAGCGACCTCCCGCCAAACCCGTCCCCCGCTGTCTCCGCTCGTACCACCCCCGCCCGTTGACTCCATCGCGACCCCATCTTCACCTCCCATTGCCTCTTATCCAAAACACCAATCGTCAGCCACCGCTCCATCGGCACCGGATTCGGCTTCTCAATCAGCCCCTTCAACGCGTTCACTGGCATCGCAAACCCCAAATTGTCCGTCCGCAAAGACTTCAAGGTCAACACCCCCACCACCTCACCCCGACCATTCAAAACCGGCCCGCCACTGTTCCCTTGCTCAATCGGTAACGCCACCTGCAGCATCGGCACCCCTTCAATCTCCACCTCCCGAATCGCCGATACCACCCCTTCCACCACACTGAACTCCAACCCCTCCGGATTCCCCATCGCCACCAGTCGCTCTCCCTGCTCCATCAATTCCGAATCCCCCATCTTGAGCACCTTCAATCCCTTCGCCTTCACTTTCAAAAGCGCCAAATCCAGCTTCGCATCCGTCGCATGAACCGCCTCCACCTCCAACTCCGTCCCATCCGCCAATTCCACCGTCAATGGCCTCGCCTCGCCGATCACATGCAAATTCGTCGCGATCAATCCATCACCCGACACCACAAATCCCGTCCCTAACCCATCCACCCCAGACCTCCCCGTCTGCGTGATCTTCACCAGCGACCGCTTCATCATCCGCGCCAGATCCTCCACACTCCGCCCCCCCTTCGCCACCTCCACCACCAGCTTGACCTCCTCCTCGCCAGGCACCAATCCCCTTCTCACCTCCTCCTGACCCGAAGCCAACCCCACAACCACCCCGGCGATCGCCAGTGCCCGACTCCCCATAGAAAACGTCGCCTCACGCATGCACTACATTACGCAGCGGATCTCAAAAAAGAAAATCCCAAATGCACCCCCGGTCAGGCTCAAATGCGTACTGGCTTTCGTTCCCTTTTCGTCTACAATCGAAAATCGCGCGGCAAACGATCCCTCTTCTCTGCCGCGACACATCCTGATCAAGCCATGTCCGTTTACGACCGCGACTACATGCGCCCCTCCAAATTCTCCTGGAGCATCAAGGGCGTAAACTGGACGGCATTCGGTGTTGTCTTCTGGCTCAACATCCTCGTTTTTGTGGCCCAATACCTCGGTGGCATCTTCATGACCACCGACGGCAACACGCTCATCCCCATGGGCGGCGTCAGTCTCGCCCTGCTCTCCGAAGGCCACGTCTGGACCATCTTCACCTACATGTTCGTTCACGGTGACCTCGGCCACCTCATCGTCAACATGCTCATGCTCTGGTTCGCCGGTCGACAAGTCCAGCAAATCTTCGGCGGCGCTCACTTCCTGCGCATCTACATCCTCAGCGGCCTCCTCGGTGCCGCCCTGGAAATTGCCATGCGCGCTTGGTTCGGTGGCGGTGAGGGCGTCTACCTCATTGGTGCTTCCGCTTCCGTCTTCGGCCTCTTCCTTGCCCTGGCCGTCACCCTCCCCCAGGAGGTCTTCACCGCCCTCATCTACTTCATCATCCCCGTCCGCGTCCGCATGTGGAAACTCGCCGCCGTCGCTGTCGGCATCAATGTCGTCTTCGGCATCCTTGGCCTCATCTGGGCAGACATGCCAGGCGCTCAGGTCGCATACTTCGCTCACGTCGGTGGTGCCATCACCGGCTGGTATTACATCCGCATGCTCGGCTTCGGCGGCAATCCCCTCACCTATCGCCAGCTCTGGAACGAACCCACCGACTCCCGCCCCAAGTCACCACGCTCCCAACTGGAACTCGTCCCCACCAAAAGACGCCGCCTCGCCGTCGACCTCGAAGTCGACCACGAAGCCGCTCGCAAGCGCAACCCCACAGGGGATCCCACCATCGACGTCATCCAGGAAGAGGTCGACCCTATCCTCGACAAAATCAGCGAAGAAGGCCTCCACTCCCTCACCGA
>JAIYDW010000133.1 GCA_027487315.1 Verrucomicrobiaceae bacterium
CCGTTGGCACCGAGGGCTTGGGCGAGGCCGCGACCGCCGGCTCCGGTGGGGTCGATGGCGGGTTTGAGGGCGATGGAGCGGATGATGCTGTTTGGGGTGGATTCGGTGGAGTAGGGGTTGCCTTTGCGGAGGGTGAGTTGGGGGAGGCGGAGGGCTTGGAGGTTGAAGTCGTCGCCGAGGGTGGTGTTGCCGGTCCAAAGGGCTTGGTTGCTGTTGGAGGGAGAGCCGCTGAGGGTGCCGAGGACGGCGTAGAGGCCGGTGACGGGGTTGACGTCGACGGCGGAGATGGCGGCGAGTTTGGCTGGGCCGGTTCCCGGGGCTGGGGTGCCGGTGCGGAGGAGGGTTAGGTAGGTGCCGTCGCTTTGGCGGAGGACGAGGACCTGGTTGTTGGAGGTATTGACGTTGGTGCCGGTGACTTGGACATGAAGGATGACCTGACTGGGGCCTGCGGGCCAAAAGCGGAGGATACGGGAGATGGTGAGGCCGCCGCCGATGGGGTCGCCCTTGCGTGTTAGAAGGGTGTCAGCGGAAGGCAGCGTGGTGCAGTTGTAGAGGCCTTCGTTTTGGCTGACTGGACTGGCTTTGAGTGTGGCTTTGACGAGGGCGGAGAAGGTTAGATCATTGACAGCGGTGAAGGTGTTGTAGGTGGCGTCGCCGGAACCGGGGGCGAGGTCGCCTGCCTTGGCGAGACGCTCGGAGGCAAAACCACTGATGGTCGTGCTGAAGACGGCTGGAACGGGGGTGCCGGTGGTGGGTTTGAACTGGGCGATGAAGTGGGTGATGGTGTCAACTCCGATGGCGGCGCGACCGTTGAAGGAGCCGAAGGTGCCACCGCCGCTGAAGGCAGGGGCGCCTTCACGGGCGGCGACGTTGGGGCTGACCCCGTCGGTGGGATCGAGCAGGAAAAGGCCTTCGTCATTGGTGGCGTTGACGGTGCCGCCGGGTTTGAGTTTGTAGGCGATGGTGACGAGGTTTATTTCGCCAACGAAGTTGTAATCGTGGCTTTGGAGAACTTCGGTGAAGGAACTGACGGAGGCGTTGGCGAGGGCGGGGACGGGGGTGCCGGTGCGGTGGAGGAGCTGGACGTTGACGCCGTTGTCGAGGAGGAGGAGGCGATTGTTAGCGGTGGTGATGCCGGTGCCTTTGATGGTGGCCTGGAAGAGACCGAGGTTGGAGTGGTTGAAGAGTTGGCTGGAGAGCGCGGAGGCGGTGGTGTTGGAGGGGAGTCCGCCGCCGAGGGCGCTCAAAGAGGTGCCGGTTTGCAGGACGAGGTCGATGCCGCTTTCGGGGGAGAAGGCGAAGAGGGCGCGGTTGCGGGCTAAGGTGGAACCGGCGCCGGTGAGGGAGGAGTCGGACAGGGCGGCGCCGAGGGGGTTGACGGCGGTGGTGCCGGAAGTGGCGAAGGCGATGTCGGCGGCACCCGGTGCGGCGGAGCTGGTTTTGGCGAGGGAGCGGAGGCGGTCGCCACGGAAAAGGGTGACGAGGTTGCTGTCGGGTCTGCCGACGATGAGTTGGTTGAGGGCGGGGACGTAGTCAAAGGTCATGCTCGATCCGGCGCTAGCGACGGTGCCCAGCACGCTGTTGCTGCTGCTAACGGAACCGCTGGTGCCGGTGCTGCCGTTGCCGAGACTGACGGCACCGGCATTGGTATTGTCCCAATTTGAGCTGCTGGCGACGTAGTTGCCGTTGGTCAGGGGGAAGACGGAGATGCCCACCTCGTCATTGGCGGAGGTGCCGACGAGGGAGTTGGCGGAGGTAACGGGGCCGGAGATGCCGGTGGAGCCATTGGCCCAGGTGACGGCACCGGCCTCTTCGGCGGCGGGAGAGGTGTTATCCCAGAATGGGCTGCTGACGACGTAGTTGCCGTTGGTCAGGGCGGTGACGCCATCGTTGCCCACATTGTCATTGGCGGAGGAGCCGACGAGGGAATTGTCGATGGTAATGGGGCCTTTGATGCCAGTGGAGCCGTTGCCCCAGGTGACGGCACCGGCATCTGCGGCGGCGGGAGAGGGGTTGTCCCAGTCTCGGCTGCTGACGACGTAGTTGCCGTTGGTCAGGGCGGTGACGCCAGAGTTGCCCACAAAGTCACCAACGGAGGAGCCGACGAGGGAGTTGGTGGCGGAGACTGGGCCTTTGATACCGATGGAGCCATTGCCCCAGGTGACGGCACCGGCCTCTGCGGCGGCGGGAGAGGTGTTATCCCAGCTTGAGCTAATGACGACGTAGTTGCCGTTGGTCAGGGGGGTGATGCCATTGCTGCCCACTTGGTCGCCAGAGGAGGAGCCGACGAGGGAGTTGGCGGCGGTAATGGGGCCGGAGATGCCGGTGGAGCCATTGGCCCAGGTGACGGCACCGGCCTCTGCGGTGGCGGGAAAGGTGTTATCCCAGTCTGGGCTAAGGACGACGTAGTTGCCGTTGGTCAGGGCGGTGACGCCAGAGTTGCCTACAAAGTCACTGGCGGAGGCGCCGACGAGGGAATTGGCGGCGGCAATGGGGCCGGAGATGCCGGTGGAGCCATTGCCCCAGGTGACGGCACCGACATTGGCGGCGGCGGGAGAGGGGTTGTCCCAGGTTGGGCTGCTGACGACGTAGTTGCCGTTGGTCAGGGCGGTGACGCCAGAGTTGCCCACTTGGTCATTGAAGGAGGTGCCGACGAGGGAATTGGCGGCGGTAATGGGGCCGGAGATGCCGGTGGAGCCATTGCCCCAAGTGACGGCACCGGCCCCTGGGGCGGCGGGAGAGGTGTTATCCCAGAAGGGGCTGTTGATGACGTAGTTGCCGTTGGTGAGGGCGGTGACGCCAGAGAAGCCCACTTGGTCATTGATGGAGGAGCCGACGAGGGAGTTGGCGGCGGTAATGGGGCCGGAGATGCCGGTGGAGCCATTGCCCCAGGTGACGGCACCGGCATTGGCGGCGGCGGGAGAGGTGTTATCCCAGTTTGGGCTGCGGACGACGTAGTTGCCGTTGGTCAGGGTGGTGACGTCAAAATTGCCCACTTGGTCATTGGCGGAGGTGCCGACGAGGGAGTTGGCGGCGGTAATGGGGCCGGAGATGCCGGTGGAGCCATTGCCCCAGGTGACGGCACCGGCGTTGGCGGCGGCGGGAGAGGTGTTTCTCCAGGTTTGGCTACGGACGACGTAGTTGCCATTGGTCAGGGCGGTGACGCCATTGCCGCCCACAAAGTCACTGGCGGAGGAGCCGACGAGGGAATTGGCGGCGGTGACGGGGCCGGAGATGCCGGTGGAGCCATTGGCCCAGGTGACGGCACCGGCATTGACGGCGGCGGGAGAGGGGTTGTCCCACTGGGGGCTGTTGACGACGTAGTTGCCGTTGGTCAGGGCGGTGACGCCAGCGATGCCCACTTGGTCACCGGCGGAGGCGCCGACGAGGGAGTTGGCGGCGGAGACGGTGACGCTAGTTCCGCCTATGAAGCCGGTGGTGGCGCGGCCCCAGGTGACCGCTCCGCGGCTGCCGTTCCAGTTTGCACTGTTGACCACGAAGTTGCCATTTTGCAGGACGTTGATGCCAGAGGAGCCGATCTGATCATTGGTGGTGCTGCCGTGCAGGGTGCTGATGAGGTGGCCGTTGGGGTTGAAGAGATAGACCGCTCCCACTTCGGCGACAGGAGGGCTGAGTTGGTCGTAAGAAGGATCGACAACGACGAAGTTGCCATTGGGGAGGACGGTGATGGAGCTGCCAAACCTTCCGCTGCTAGACGGGCCAGCGATGTCCACCTGGGTGGCGGCGTGGGAAGGACTGCTCAGCAGGAGGAGGGTAGCGAAGGTGGCGAGGTAGGTTTTCATGACGCGCGCTGGAGGTTTCGAGTGGGTTAGGTCGG
This sequence comes from Verrucomicrobiaceae bacterium, assembly GCA_027487315.1. GTDB lineage: Bacteria > Verrucomicrobiota > Verrucomicrobiia > Verrucomicrobiales > Verrucomicrobiaceae > JAGRPD01. The sequence goes on from JAIYDW010000133.1 coordinate 3,839, forward strand.
GCTGGTATTGAGAGTGTGCGGGGTGTCAATTCGGGGTTAGTAAGATTTTGGTGATGGGGGTTATTTTGATGAATAAAGGTAAATAGGTGACTTAGGGGGCAAGGGTGCGGTGGATGGGGCATTCTGGGGAATGCTGCTGCGGGGGGGACGGGAACGCATTCTGGCGAATGCGCCTACTGGCAGGGTGGATGGGGCATTCTGGGGAATGCTGCTGCGGGTAGGGAGTGGGCCGCATTCTGGCGAATGCGCCTACTGACAGGGTCGATGAGGCATTCTGGGGAATGCTGCTGCTTTAGGCGAGTTCTTCCAGTAGGTACTGGTTTAGGCGGGTGCCGGCGATGAAGTTTTCGATGGGGAAGTTTTCGTTGGGGGCGTGGGCTTGGCAGTCGGGGAGGGCGAGGCCGAGGAGGGGGGTGGGGGCGTGGAGGACGTCGGCGAAGGCTTGGACGATGGGGATGCTGCCGCCTTCGCGGATGAGGGCGATCTGGCCGCCGAAGGTCTTCGTCAAGGCGCGCTGGGCGGCTTGGCCGAGGGTGGAGTGGGGGTCCATGAGGTAGGGCTGGCCGGTGTGGCCGAGGTGGATGTCGAGGCTGACAACTGGGGGGAGCTGGGCGCGGAGGTGGGCTTCGGCGGCGGCGAGGATTTTGGCGGGGTCCTGATCGGGGACGAGGCGGAAGGAGAGTTTGATGAAGGCTTCCTTGCCGATGACGGTTTTGGAGCCTTCGCCCTGATAGCCGCCACCGATGCCGTTGACTTCGGCGGTGGGGCGGGCCCAGCGGCGTTCGCGCTCGGTGTAGCCAGGTTCGCCGAAGAGGGCGGGGGAGCCGGTGAGGGCGAGGGTTTCGGCGTCGCCGTCGCCGAGGGTTTGCCAGGCGGTGCGCTCCCAGTCCTGCAGGGGGCGGACGTCGTCGTAGAAGCCGGGGATGAGGACGCGGCCTTCGGGGTCGTGCAGGGAGGCGGCGAGGCGGGCGGCCATGGTGCAGGGGTTGGCGATGGCGCCACCGAAGATGCCGGAGTGGAGGTCGATGGAGGGGCCGCGGACTTTGGCCTCCAGGCAGGCGATGCCGCGGAGGCCGTAGGTGAAGGTGCCCACGCCGGGGGCGACCATGCCGGTGTCTGAGATGGCGACGACGTCGCAGGCGAGGAGGTCGCGATGGGCTTCGAGGAAGGGTTTTAAGTTGGGGCTGCCGATTTCTTCTTCGCCTTCAAAGAGGATGGTGAGGTTGACGGGGAGGTCGCTGTGCTGGGCGAGGGTTTCGGTGAGGCCTTGGACGTGGGCCATGAGCTGGCCTTTGTTGTCGGTGGCGCCGCGACAGTAGATGCGGCCGTCGCGGATGGTGGGTTCGAAGGCGGGGGTGAGCCACTCGTTGAGGGGTTCGGCGGGTTGGACGTCGTAGTGGCCGTAGAGTAGGACGGTGCGGCGGCCGGGGAGGTGCTTATTTTTTGCGACGAGGATGGGGTGGCCGGGGGTCTCATGGAGGTCGGCGGTGAGGCCGAGGGTGGTGAGGCGGTTTTGGAGCCAGAGGGCGCAGGCGCGGGTGTCGTCGCGATGAGCGGAGCTGGTGGAGACGCTGGGGAAGCGGAGGAGGGTGAGGAGGTCTTCGAGGCCGGGGGGATTCATAACTTTGAACGTTGAACGTTGAACTTTGAAGGATGAAAGCTGGAGGGGGGGTTAGTGGACGTTCATCCAGGGGAGTTGTTCGGCGCGGTTAAGGCGTTGCCAGTTGTTGTAGGCGAGCATGCCGAAGAAGAGGGCGGCGAAGAGTTGGCCCTGGCTGATGCCCATGTAGAGGGCGAGGGCGACGGCGCAGACGAGGCTGATGGTGAGGGCGAGGCGTTCTTTGGCGGGGCCGAAGGCGGCTTCGCTGATGCGGCCGCCGTCCATGGGGATGATGGGGAGGAGGTTCAAGGCGCCCCAGAAGATGCTGATGAAGAGGAAGCTGCCGATGGCGAAGCGGAGGAGGGAGGACTCGATGTGGAGGGTGGAGGTGGCGAACCAGACGAGGAGACCGGCGCCGATCTGGAGGGCGGGGCCGGCGGCGCTGATGAGGATTTGTTCGCGTCGGGTGCGCCAGGCGGAGCCGATGGCGAGGCCGCCGAAGGCGTAGAGGATGATTTCGGCGCGGCGCTCGCCGAAGCGGCGCATGACGAGGGCGTGACCGAGTTCATGGATGAGGATGGAGAGGAAGACCATGGCGATCCAGACGGCGACGCCTTGCATCTCGCTGGGGGTGCGGGCGGAGAAGGCGCCGCCGAGGAGGGCGGCATTCAGCCAGAAGAGCCAGTGGATGCGGATGGGGAAGCCGAAGAGGGTGAAGTGCAGCATGGGCGTGAATTTGGATACGCATGGAAAGGGGGTTGGTCAAAGTAAAGGGAAGGGGGGGATTTTGGATTGTGGATTGTGGATTGCGGATTGACGAGGCCCGCCGGCCTCGCCCTGCGGGCAGCCGATGGCTGTCTGTCTCGCTCCGCTCGGCTGACGAGGCCCGCCGGCCTCGCCCTGCGGGCTACCTTCGGTAGTTTGCCTTCGGCCATCTCCACTGCGTTCCGGTTGTCTCGCTCCGCTCGGCTGCGGAGGGTGGAGGGGATTTGGCTTGATGGGGGTTGGGGGGAGGGTGTAGAGGTCGGGGATATGAAAATTCATCTGTCAGTTTTGGTTGGTGCGTGTGTGGTTGCTTTGCAGGCGGGGGCGTTGGCATTGGAGCCGGCGCATGAGAAGGCGATTGAGGAGCTTTTGGAGTTGTCGAACACAGCGAAGTCTTATGAGTCGTCGGTGATCGGGGCGTTTGAGTCGTCGATTGCGAATTCGGCGGCGCAGTTGCCGGCGGAGCAGAAGCCGAAGTTTGATCGGGCGATGACGCGGGTGAAGGAGCTGATGATTGCGAAGATGGGATGGGAGACGATGAAGCCGAGCATTGTGGCGCTTTATGGGGCGACGTTCACGCAGGCGGAGCTGGAGGCGGTGCTGCCGCTGATGCGCGATCCGGCGATGAAGGCGTTTGTGGCGAAGTCGGCTCCGCTGGCGGCTGAGGCGGCGAAGATGGGGGGAGAGAAGGCGAAGACGATGCAGGCGGACATCATGAAGATCGTGCAGGAGGAGATGTCGAAGTAAGAGAAAGGCGGGGCGGAATTTGGGGAGTTCCAGAGTACAAGTGGCTCTGGAACTTTCTCCGAAGAGAGATTAGGGTTGGCGAAACCTCTTCGGGGTTCGTTTGTTCTTCCAGGTGCTGTTATGATTCGTTCTGTGATCCGCTTTGTTTTGCCGCTGCTGGTGCTGGGTGCCTGCGGTTATGCGGGGTGGTGGCTGGTGAACAGCAAGCCGGAGCCTGAGGTGGCGGAGATGCCTGCGCCGTTGCTGCGGGTGGAGGGGATCACTTTGAAGGCGAGTGTGTTTCCGGTGGTGGCGAGGTCGCAAGGGACGGTGCAGCCGCAGGTGCGGACGGTTTTGACTTCGGAAGTGGGGGGGCGTGTGGTGGAGATGTCGCCGCATTTCAGGCCGGGGTTCTTTTTCAAGAAGGATGAGTTGCTGGTGCGGGTGGATCCGGTGAACTACGAGACGGCGCTGGTGGAGGCGAAGGCGGCATTGGCGACGGCGGAGGCGCTGCTGGTGGATGAGAAGGCGAAGGCGGAGCAGGCGATCGAGGGGTGGAAGGCGTTGGGGAGGAGTGCGGAGCCGAGCCCGATGCTGACGCGGGTGCACCAGGTGGCGAAGGCGCAGGCGGATGTGGAGGCGGCGAGGGCGCAGATTCGGAAGGCGGAGCGGGATTTGGAACGGACGGAGTTGCGGGCGCCTTATGACGGGCAGGTGCTGAGGCAGGCGGTGGATTTGGGGCAGGTGGTGAATGCGGGGGCGGATCTGGGGGAGATTTTCGGGGTGGCGGTGGTGGAAGTGCGGTTGCCGGTTCCGGAGCGTGAGATGGCGTATTTGAAGATGCCGGAGTGGCGTCGGGATCAGGATCGGGGTGAGCCGGGGGCGGAGGTGCGGCTGATGACGCAGGCGGGCGGTAAGGGGTCGCTGTGGATGGGGCGGCTGGTGCGGGTGGAGGGGGCGGTGGATGAGGGTACGCGGCAGACGATTGCGGTGGCGCAGATTGAGGATCCGTTTGGGGTGCGGGCGGATGGGCAGTCGCCTTTGAAGATCGGGCAGTTTGTGGAGGCAGAGATTTTGGGGACGTCGCTGCCGGATGTGCTGGTGTTGCCGAGGGCGGCGGTGCGTGCGGGCAATGAAATCATCCTGATCACGAAGGAGAACAAGCTGAAGCGGGTGATGGTGGAGCCTTTGGCGGGGGACATTCGGCAGGTGGTGGTGTCAGCGAAGGCGGAGAGGGGGCCGCGTGACGGGGATGTGCTGTGTGTGACGCCGATCCCGTTTCCGGCGGATGGGGCGCGGGTGTTGCCGGTGATTGATGGGCAGTCGGAGCGGCCGGGGGTGACGGCGGAGTTGGAGGGGGTGAAGGCGGGGAGCAAGCCGAAGGGGGCGAAGGCGGGGCGGGAGTCTTGAGGTTTGAGGCGGCGGGGCCGCCGGAGATGGGAGATGGAAGATGGAAGATGGGGGAGCCTCCTGAAGGCGGAACTACAGAACGGGGGAGCGTGACGGCTGGAAGCCGTCACTCCTTGTGTGTGAATGGGACGAAAAGGGTCGAGTACGCGTCTATGACCCGTCTTGAGCCTGTCCAGATAGGTTACTGAAATCTGTGAAAGGGAAGCGGGTGTTGAAGATGGGATCGGGCAAGGCATGATGGGCATGTGATGTTGTTGGTTTTGACTGCTGAAGGGGTGCTGCTCTGTGAGGGGGAGGCGGGGTCGGGGGTGGAGAGGCGGTTGGGGGAGGCGATGGGTGTTGGGGTGGGCAGGGGGATGGTGGTGTTGGGGACGGGGCTTTGTTCGGCGGAGTTGGAGGGGCCGTGGCGGTGGTTGCGGGAGTGGGCGAGGGTGTTTCTGGGGCGGCTGTGTCAGGTGGGGGATGTGGGGGCGATGCCGGGGCCGACGGAGGTGGAGGTGGCGGCTTGGGTGGGTGCGACACCGTGGTTTGTGGGTTCGGAGGGGGTGACTGGGGAGTTGGCGGTGCGGTGGTGGGAGGCGATGCGGGGTGAGGTGGACGGGTTGGTGCGGGGGCGGGTGGATGGGGTGGCGGGGTGGTTGAAGGAGGTGGAGGGGGGCTGGCACGCGGTGGGGCGGGTGACGTTTCATTTGGCGGAGAACAAGAATGACAGTGCGCGGCCGTTTGCGTTTTTGGCGACGTTCACGGAGCGGTTGAGCGAGTCGGGGGCGCCGCAGCATGTGCCGTTGGCGCGGGCGATGCAGATGTATGCGAAGGGGAGCGATGCGATGGCACTGAATGCGCTGCTGGAACCGGTGCGGGCGGCGGCGGGGCGGAGTGGGTTGATTCGGGAGTGGTTGGAGTCGCGCCGATTGTTTCAGGCGATGGCGATGACGGCGCCGGAGGCTTACCGGTTGCTGCGGGAGTGTGAGGTGTTGCAGGAGTGCGGGATCATTTTGAAGCTGCCGAACTGGTGGCGCGGGGGGAAGGGGACAAGGCCGGTGGTGCAGGTGGCGATCGATGCGCCGAAGCGGTCGTCACTGCATGCGGGGGCGATGCTTTCGTTTCAGGCGCGGGCGAGTTTGAATGGGGAGGTTTTGACGAAGGAGGAGTGGGAGCGATTGCTGGATGCGGAGACGGGTTTGGTATCGCTGAGGGGGCAGTGGGTGGAGGTGGATGGGGCGCAGTTGCAGCAGGTGCTGAGTCATTGGGAGCGGGTGGAGCAGGCGGCGGGTGAGGGTGGGGTGGGGTTTTTGGAGGGGATGCGGTTGCTGGCGGGCTTTGAGGCGAGGGGGGGTGGGTTGATGGAGGAGGGGCTGCCGATGGTGTCGGCGTGGAGTGAGGTGGTGGCTGGGGGGCGGTTGAAGGGGTTGCTGGAGGAGATGGCGAATCCGGCGGAGGAGCCGGTGCCTGAGTTGGAGGCGGTGTTGAGGCCGTATCAGCAGAAGGGGTATGCATGGCTGGTGTTCATGACGCGGCTGGGGTTGGGGGCGTGTTTGGCGGATGACATGGGGTTGGGGAAGACGGTGCAGGTGATTGCGCTCTTAATGCGGAGGAAGGAGCTGGGGCTTAGCCAGAAGCCGAGTCTGCTGGTGGTGCCTGCGTCGTTGATTGGGAATTGGCGGGCGGAGGTGGGGAAGTTTGCGCCGGGGTTGCGGTTGCTGGTGGCGCATGCGTCGGCGACGGGGAGGGAGGAGTTGGATGCGTTGCTGAGGGAACCTGGGCGGGTGCTGCGGGGGGTGGATGTGGTGATGACGACGTATGGGTTTTTGCAGCGGTCGGAGATGTGGATGGAGGAGGAGTGGGGGGTGGTGATTTTGGATGAGGCGCAGGCGATTAAGAATCCGGGGTCAGGGGCGACGAAGGCGGTGAAGCGGTTGCGTGCGGAGGCGCGGGTGGCGATGACGGGGACGCCGGTGGAGAATCGGCCGGGGGACCTGTGGAGTTTGTTTGATTTTTTGAACCCGGGTTTGTTAGGTAGCGCGGGAGTGTTTGCTGAGGCGGTGAAGGTGTGTGCGCAGAGCAAGGAGGGGTATGCGCCGATGCGCAAGCTGGTGGGGCCTTACCTGTTGCGGCGGATGAAGACGGACAAGTCGATCATTGCGGATTTGCCGGAGAAGATTGAGATGAAGGTGTATTGCGGGCTGACGAAGCGGCAGACGGTGGTGTATGCGAAGCTGGTGGAGCAGTTGGCGGTGCTGCTGAAGGACGAAGAGATGGAGCCGATGAAGCGGCGCGGGCTGGTGTTAGGTTTTTTGATGCGGTTCAAGCAGATTTGCAATCATCCGAGCCAGTGGAGCGGGGATGGAACCTGGAAGGCGGAGGACAGTGGGAAGTTCATTCGGTTAGGAGAGATCATGGGGGCGCTGATGGAGCGGCGGGAGCGGGCGCTGGTGTTCACGCAGTTTCAGGAGACGTGCGAGCCTTTGGCGCGATACCTGGCAATGGTGTGTGGTCGCGAGGGATTAGTGCTGCATGGTGGGACAGCGGTGGGCAAGCGTCCAAAGTTGGTGGAGGCGTTTCAGGAACCGGGTGGGCCGCCGTTTATGGTGGTGTCAGTGAAGGCGGGGGGGACAGGACTGAATCTCACGGCGGCAAGCCAGGTGATTCATTTTGATCGCTGGTGGAATCCGGCGGTGGAGAATCAGGCGACAGATCGGGCGTTTCGGATCGGGCAGAAGCGAAACGTGATGGTGCACCAGTTTGTGTGCCAGGGGACGATCGAAGAAAAGATCGATGCGATGCTAGCGGAGAAGACGGGGTTGGCGGCGGAGTTGCTGCGGAAGGAGGCGGGGGCTGAGCGGGTGCTGACGGAGATGGGGGCGGAGGAGTTGCTTCGATTGGTGGCGCTGGATTTGGGTGGAGTGATCAGTGAGTAGTGATTGGGGCAATTAGGCTAGGGTGTGGATGAAGAAGCCGGAGCGGAGTTTGGGTTCGAACCAGGTGCTCTTGGGGGGCATGATTTGGTCGGCGTCGGAGATGGCCATGAGTTGTTCGACGGTGACGGGGAACATTGAGAAGGCGACAGCGAAGTCCCGGCTGTCGACCAGTTTTTCGAGTTCGGCGGTGCCGCGGATGCCGCCGATGAAGTCGATGCGTTTGCTGGTGCGGGGGTCGTCGATGCCGAGGAGGGGGGCGAGGAGGCGATCCTGGAGGATGGAGACGTCGAGTTGGTCGATGGGGGAGGCGTCAGGGGCGGGTTTCCAGGTGAGGCGATACCATTGGCCTTTGAGGTACATGCAGCACTCGCCGGTTTTGGAAGGGGATTTGTCGGTGGTGGGCTCGAGCGTGAAGATGGAGCTGACTTTGGCGAGGAACTCTTCGCGGTCCTGGCAGTTGAGGTCTTTGACGGCGCGGTTGTAGGGGAGGATTTTCAGTTCGCTGGCGGGGAAGAGGACGCTGAGGAACCAGTTGTAGTCTTCCTGGCCGGTGTGGTTGGGATTGGCTTCGCGGCGTTTTTTGCCGACGTTGAAGGCGGAGGCGGCGCGGTGGTGGCCATCGGCGACATAAGCGGCGGGGACTTGCTCAGCGAAGATGGAGGTGATGGGGAGAGCAGTGGAGTTGGGGAGGCGCCAGACTTGATGGCGGACGCCATCGGGGGCGGCGACGTCGTAGATGGGGGTCTCGGTGGCGAGGTGGTTGTCGATGAGGGCCTGGACGCCGGGGCGGCCGTTGTAGGTGAGGAAGATGGGGCCGGTGTTGGCGCTGAGGGTATCGACGAGCGTGGTGCGGTCCTTCTCTTTGTCGGCGCGGGTTTTTTCGTGCTTTTTGATGATGTTGTTTTCGTAGTCCTCGATGTGGCAGACGGCGACGAGGCCAGTCTGGCTGTGGTCGCCGATGGTTTGGCGATAGAGGTACATGCAGGGGGCGGGCTCGCGGAGGAGGACGCCGTCGGCTTGAAGCTTCTCGAAGGCGGTGCGGGCCTGGGCGTAGACAGCGGGTGAGTAGGGGTCGATGTCGGGGTCGAGATCGATTTCGGCGCGGTCGATGTGGAGGAGGCTGAGGGGGTTGCCGGCGGCGAGTTCGGCGGCTTCGTCGCGGTTGACGACGTCATAGGGGACGGCGGCGACGGCGGAGGCGTGTTGGGGGGCGGGGGAGAGGCCTTGGAAGGTGCGGATGCGCATGCGGAGGGGGTTTTGGGACAGGATTTACAGGATTGGGGAGGATTTACAGGATGGTGAGTGAGATTGGGGGGGAGGGGGGTGGGGTCAAGTCTTTTTCAGACGGGAGGGGTTGAATTGACCGGTCGGAAGGCGGGGGGCTCAGGGGGCGAGGGTGACGAGGCTTTCGATTTGGATGGGGAGGAAGAGGTGGTCGCCGATGCGGAGGCGGAGCGGTTGGCGGGAGGACGAAGGTGGGAGGTCATCGACGAGGAGGATGAGGCCTTCGCGTTCGCGGGGTTCGCCGCGGAGTTGAATGCGGACGGGGTGGCCGAGGCGGATGCCCCATTGTTTTTCGAAGCTGGTGCGTTGGGCGAGTTGATCGGATTTCCAGGCGGCGTAGCCGGATTCGTCAGCGCGTTCGGGGAGGAGTCCGGCTTTGCGTTCCTGGGCGGTTTCGGTGCGCCATTTGAGGTAGCCTTCTTCGGATTTGGGGGCTGCGGCGAAGAGATCGAGGTCCGATGACGCGCTGGGTGGTGATGAGTTGCGCTCGGAGACGGCCCAGGTTTGGCGTGGCGCGGGTTCTTCTGGTGACGGCATTGGATGATGAGGGGAGGGATGGAGGGGCCTCACTCTTGGATTTTTTGGTTGCTGATGTCAATCGGTGGGGGAGAGCTTCGGAGTGCTGTCCGGCCACGGTTTTACGAACGCGGCTACGGAGGGCGGACGGGAGTGTCTTCGCGTCTTTGGGGAAGTGCGGCTGCGCCTGGGGGTTCGGGGAGTGCAAGCAAGATGCTTGCACCACCTTGGGAGATCAGGCGAGGATGCCTTTGACGACTTTTCCGGCGACGCCGGTGAGGCGGACGTCGAGGCCTTGGAACTTGGTGGTGAGGCGATGGTGGTCGATGCCGAGGAGGGCGAGCATGGTGGCGTGGAGGTCGTGGACGTCGACGATGTTTTCGACGGCGCGGTAGCCGAGTTCGTCGGTGCTGCCCCAGGTGGTGCCGGGTTTGATGCCGGCACCGGCCATGAAGAGGGAGAAGGAGAGGATGTGGTGGTCGCGACCGGTGCCCTGGCCCATGGGGGTGCGGCCGAATTCGCCCCCCCAGAGGACGAGGGTGTCTTCGAGGAGGCCGCGCTGTTTGAGGTCTTCAAGGAGAGCGGCGGTGGGGCGGTCGACGGCTTCGGCACCTTCTTTCATGCCGGCTTCGAGGTTGGTGTGATGATCCCAGGCGCGGTGGTAGAGCTGGATCATGCGGACGCCGCGCTCGGCGAGGCGGCGGGCGAGGAGGCAGTTCGAGGCGAAGGAGCCGTCGCCGGGTTCTTTGATGCCGTATTGTTCGAGAGTGGCCTGAGATTCGTCTTTAAAGTCGGAGAGTTCGGGGACGCTGGTTTGCATTTTGAAGGCCATCTCGTATTGGGCGATGCGAGTGGCGATTTCGGGATCGTTTTGCTCCTCGGCTAGGAAGCCATTGAGGCGTTGGATTTCTTCGACGACCTGGCGTTGGGTGCTCTGGCAGACGCCATCGGGATTGCCGATGTAGTGGACGGCGTCGCCTTTGGTTTGGAGTTGGATGCCCTGGAAGCGGCTGGGGAGGACGCCGCTGCTCCACTGGCGGGCGGAGATGGGTTGGGGGCCGTATTTGCCGGAGGAGGTGAGGACGATGAAGCCGGGGAGGTTTTGGGTTTCGGAGCCGAGGCCGTAGAGCAGCCAGGAGCCCATGCTGGGTCGGCCCTTGATGATGGAGCCGGTGTTCATGAAGGCGTGGGCGGTGTCGTGATTGATCTGCTCCGTTTGCATGGAGCGGATGACGCAAAGGTTGTCGGCCTGTTTGGCGATGTGGGGGAAGAGATCGCTGATTTCGATGCCGGACTGGCCGTGTTTTTTGAAGTTGGTGAAGGAGCCGCGGGCTTTGAGGACCTGGCCTTGGAGTTGGGCGAGTTGCTGGCCTTTGGTGAAGGATTCGGGGAAGGGCTGTTCGTGGAGTTCTTTGAGTTTGGGTTTCCAGTCGAAGGTCTCGAACTGGGAGGGGCCGCCGGCCATGCAGAGGAAGATGACGCGTTTGGCTTTGACGGGGAGGTGCGGGGCTTTGAGGGCGCCGTGCCAGTGGTCGGGTTTGGGGAGGGTGGAGGCGGCGTTGGCTTGCTGCTGGAGCATGGCGAGGGCGATGCTGCCGAGGCCGTAGCTGGATTGTTCGAGAAAGGCTCTTCTTTGGAGTGATTGAAGATTCATGGCGCTAGGGGAGTTTATCGGTAGATGTCGCGGCGGTGACCCACTTTAACGACTTCGATGACAAGGCGATCATTGAGGACTTGGTAGATGACGCGGTAGTCGGCAATTCGGATACGCCAAGCAGTGTCGCTTCCGGTGAGTTTGACGGATCCAGGTGGAAAGGGGGTGGTGGCTAAGTTTTCGACGGCTTGAATGATGCGGGCGACCATTGATGGGGCAATTCGCCTCAGGTCTTTTCGGGTGGAGGGTCGCCACTCAATCTGATAGGAGGCCATCTTGACGCAGTTGTGCTAAGAACTCGTGATGTTGGAGGGTGGGCTCGGATCTGCGGTCAACAATATCGGCAAGATCTTGGATGTCCTCCATGAGCTGTTCATAGTCGACAAGAGGGATGACGACGGCCGTTCGATCTCCTTTCGCGTCGGTGACGAATTGGATGGCATTGCTCATGGGGTTAAAATAGGCGGTTGTGAGGGGTTTGCGAGGGAGTTTTCTAGTAGCGTGTGATGGTTTCCTGGGTGTTGAGGAGGACGCGGGCGAGTTGGGTCCAGGCGGCGTGTTCGATGGGGTCGAAGTTGGCTTTGGGGGCGAGGCCGATGTGGGTGAGTTTGGTGGCGTCTTCGGGGGTGGATTTGAAGGTGTCGCGCTGGGTTTGGAGGAAGGTGGTGAGGGAGTCGAGTTCTTTGGGTTTGGGGTCGCGGTTGAGGGCGAGGTGGTAGGCCTGGGTGAGGCGGGCGGTGTCGGTGGTGGCTTTGTCCTGGAGGAGACGGGCGGCGAAGACGCGGGCGGCTTCGACGAAGGCGGGGTCGTTGAGGAGGGTGAGGGCTTGTTGGGGGGTGTTGCTGTTGGTGCGGGCGGCGGCGCATTCGTCGCGAGCGGGGGCGTCGAAGTTGGCCATCATGGGATGGAGGAAGGTGCGCTGCCAGTGAGTGTAGACGCCTCTGCGCCATTGGCGGGAGTCGGTGTCAGCGATGTAGTCGCGATTGGGGAATTGGAGGGCTTCGTAGTAGTTGTCGGGTTGGTAGGGTTTGACGGAGGGGCCACCGATGTCTTCGAGGTTGAGGAGGCCGGCGATGGCGAGGGCGTTGTCGCGGACGAACTCGGCTTCGAGGCGGCGGGGATTTTGGGAGGCGAGGAGGCGATTGGCGGGATCGACGGTGAGGGCGGCTGCTTGGTAGTGGCTGGATTGCTGGTAGGTGTGGGAGGTGACGATGAGGCGGATCATGTGTTTGATGTCCCAACCGGAGTCGCGAAATTCGGAGGCGAGCCAGTCGAGGAGCTCGGGGTGGGAAGGGAGTTCCCCCTGGGAGCCGAGGTCATCGACGGAAGCGCTGAGGGCGGTGCCGAAGAAGAGCGCCCAGAGGCGGTTCATGACGGTGCGGGCGGTGATGGGGTTTTCTTTGGAAGTGAGCCAGTTGGCGAGGTCGAGTCGGGTGAGGCGCTTGGACTCGGTGCTTTCGAGGCGGGCGGGGAGGAAGGAGGGGGTGGCGGGGAGGACGACGGGGCCGGTTTCGTCCTGCCAGTTGCCGCGGGGGAGGACACGGACGGTGAGAGGGGTTGGGACGGATTGGGTGACGAGCGTGTGGGTGCGGCCATGGTTGAGATCGCGGGATTGCGAGGCGAGCTTGATGGCGGTGTCGAAGGCGGGGCGATCGTGGGCGGTGCTGAGGAGGAAGAGGGTGGGATCAGAGAGGGAGGGAGGGGAGGAGGCGAGGGGATCGAGCTGTCCGAAGGGGCTGAGCGAGATGCGGACGGGGAGCGTGCTATCGCCGGAGAGGGTGAGTTGGATTTGGTCTTTGGGGGTGAGGGAAAGGGGAGTGGCGAGGAGCCAGACGGAGGCGAGGGCGGACTTTTCCGGGAGGGCTTTGGGGAGTTTCCATTCGGACTGGATGCCGATGATTTCGGCACCGGAGCGATAGGAGGGGCGTTTGGCGGTGGCGTCCGCGATGCGAATCGGGAGGGCGCGGACTTTGCCTTTGGAATCGATGTAACTGGCGGAGAGAGAGAGGGATTTGCCGAGTTTGGATGCGAGGGCGGCGGGATCGAGGCCGGATGTGTCGAGTTCGAGTTTGATGGCGGCCAGAGAGGGGAGCGTGGCGGGGGGCAAAGTGACGACGAGAGACTCGCCTTTGCCCAGGGATTTGTCTGGATGGATGGCGCCGGTGGCGGTGATCGTGGCTTTGCGCTGGGGCTTGGGTTTTTGGTTGGCGGGGGTCCTGGGGGCGACGATAGGTTTGCCGTCTTTGCGGAGTTCCGAGGAGGCGATTGGGGGAGTGATGAAGCCGGAGGGGTTGGCGGTGAGGAAGGGGGTGAGGCGTGTCTTCCAGGCGGTGTGAGCGGCGATGGACTTGGGGTCTGTCGTTAGTTGTTGGCGGGTGGCGTCGAGGTGATTGGAGAGGGTCTTTTGGGACTGGAGGTAGTATTTTTTGAGGACGGGATTTTCGACTTCGAGTTCGGGAGGGAAGGGGTATTCGTTGTTGAAGCCTTCGAGTTCGGGTACTTTGCCAATGCTGTAGTTGGAGTAAACGCCCCACTGTTTGACGTCGGCGAAGAAGGACTGGAGTTCGTAAAAGTCGCGAGTTTTGATGGGGTCGAATTTGTGGTCGTGGCATTCGGCACAGCCGAAGGTGCTGCCAAAGAATGCGGCGGCGACGGAGCGGACGCGTTCGGCTCCGTATTTGGCGAGGTATTCCTTGGCTTGGGCACCGCCTTCGCGTGTCATCATGTTGAGGCGGTTGTAGCCGGTGGCGACGAGTTGCTCGGTGGTGGGGTTTGGGAGGAGGTCGCCGGCGAGTTGTTCGCGGGTGAACTGGTCGAAGGGTTTGTTTTGATTGAACGCGTTGATGACGTAGTCGCGGTAGGGGAAGATGCGTTGATTTTGGTCGCCATGGAAGCCGACGGTGTCGGCGAAGCGGGCGATATCGAGCCACCAGACGGCCATGCGTTCGCCGAAGTGGGGGGAGGCGAGGAGGTCGTTGATTTGAGATTTGAGATCTGAGATTTTGGAAGGGGATGGGGGGAGGCCGGTGAGATCGAGAGAGAGGCGGCGGAGGAGGGTGTGATCGGGGGCTTTGGGGGAGGGGGAGAGGTTTTTCTCTTTGAGCTTGGATTGGATGAAGGCGTCGATGGGGTGATCGGCGGTTTTTGGGGGAGTGGGTTTGGTGAGGGGGGTGTAGGCCCAGTGGGGTTCGTAGACAGCGCCTTCGGCGACCCAGCGGCGGAAGAGTTCTTTTTGGGCGGTGGTGAAGGGTTTGTGGGCCTTTTCGGGAGGCATGGGGTCTTCGTCGTCGAAGATGCGGGTGATGATTTCGCTTTTGTCAGGGTCACCGGGGACGATGGGGAGGGTGCCTTCTTCGGTCTTTTTGATGGCTTCTTCGCGGATGTCGAGGCGGAGGCTGGCTTCGCGGGTTTTGGGGTCGAA
>JAIYDW010000059.1 GCA_027487315.1 Verrucomicrobiaceae bacterium
TTCGATTCCTCGTTCCCCAAATCAATTCATCCAACCACCAAGTCTTATGTCAATCAAAGTAGGAGTTATCGGAGCCGGCGGCATGTTGCAGTATCACGCGGCGGGCTTCCGTCAAGCTGGCGCGGAAATCGTTGCCGTCGCTGACGCAGCCCCAGGCGCTGCCGCCAAGGCCGCTGAGAAATACGGCATCGCCAAGTCATATGAGTCCGTCGAGGCCATGCTCAAAGGCAGCCCGGAGATCAAGGCAGTCAGCGTCATCGTGCCCAACAAGTTTCACAAGCCTTTGACCATCCAATGCCTCAAAGCGGGCAAACACGTCTTCTCCGAGAAACCCCCGGCGCTTAACGCCAAAGAAGTGAAGGAAATCATCGTGGCAGCCAAAAAGGCAGGCAAGAAGGTGCTCTTCAACTTCAACAATCGCGCCCGGCCCGAGTCCCAGGCGATGATGACCTACATCAAACAAGGCGCCGTCGGCACCATCAATTCCGCTCAGGCCAAGTGGATCCGCCGCACCGGCATCCCAGGCTTCGGTGGGTGGTTCACCACTAAGGCTCTCTCCGGTGGCGGCCCGCTCATCGACCTCCTGCACATGGTTGACCTCGCCATGTACTTCATGGGTTACCCCGAACCCGCTCATGTCCTCGGCCAGACCTTCTCCGAATTCATCCAGGACAAACAATTCAAAGGCCCTTGGGGCATCCCCGACCGCGTCGGTGGCACGACCGATGTGGAAAACGCCGCACACGGCTTCGTCACCTTCAAAACTGGCCAAGTCCTCAGCCTCCAAGTCTCCTGGGCCGAAATGGTCAAGCGCGAGGAAGTCTCGGTGGTCTTCCAAGGCACCAAGGCCGGCGGCAAAGTCGAGCGCCTCTTCGGCATCGATGGACTCGATAACACCGCCATCGACACTTGCGAACTCTACGTCCAGGAAAACGGCAACAGCGTCAACCGTAGCATCGTCACCCCTGCCTGCGAAGACATGGGCCGCATCGGTTCCGCTGCCAACTTCATCGAAGCCATCCAAGGCAAAGCCGCTCCGCTGAACACCCCCGAACAAGCCCTGCGCCTGATGCAGGTGATCGATGCCATCTACAAGTCCGCTCAGACCGGCAAGCCCGTCTCAGTTTAGTTGCACTGAGCCATCTCATGGCCCACCTGCCATGAGATGGCCCCTTCCTTTATCGCTTCACTTTTCCTTCTCAAGGCGCTTCCTCCATCTGGCCACTTCCTTCTCGATAAGATCCCTCGGTTTTGTCGTCACAAAGTCATACGCTACCTTATTCTTGGCCGCCATTTCCTGATAGGTCGCATAGTTGATTCCATCCTGAGAACCAGGAAAGATCGGACGTCCCGTCCCCAAGTCATAAAATCGGGCCCAGTAAACCTCCTTCGAAGCCCCGTCAGTCACATAAGTGGTCTTTCCTTCCGCCGTCGTCGTCTTGCGCAGATCCTTGATGCTGTGACTCGCTAACCACTTCAACGCCGGCTCAATCATGGCCGTTGTCTTCGGAGAAACCGGTGCCTTTCGCATCAAAAACTTCAGCAGTTCAGTCGATTCCGCACCACTGAGCGATGGCGGCTCTTTGGTCCTGGCGCGAACGGGTCCAAGGTCGAGTGGATCGTGCTGCGCGCACCATACCGTCAGTTGGCCGTTTATCTTCATTTGCGCGGACGCTAGGCAATCGATTGCTTTTTCATACGATGCCCGGGCGCGCTCCTGAAGGGCGGTATCCACAAAAACAAAAGGTGGCTTTTGATTCATGATCGTAACCAAAACTTCCATCACGTGCACCATCGCATTGTCGTTGAGAGTGATCGCCTCATGATAACCCGACTCAATAGGGTAATTCTGCGGCCAACCCCCATTAGGAAACTGCGCTTCAAACAGGTAATCCATCCCCCGAAGAGCCGCGGCTTTGACCTCTTCACGCCGGGTGGCCGAATACACGCCAGCGAGCAGTTTGATCTGCTCCGTCGTCGTTCGATTGTCGATCGTTCCGCAGTAATGCCAGGCGTCACCCTTTTGCGAGGTCCAGTGCGTGCCCGGCATTCGCAACCCTTGGCTGTAATCCACAGACTTGGACCAGCCTCCCGTTGGTGTTTGATAACTCATCACGGATTCAACCAGTTGGAGCGTCTCGGCTTGGGCAAACCAGGATTCAGGCGTGTCGCTATCCAGTTCCAATTCCGCGCCATTTCCCGGTGCAGGCTTGGAATTAGGTTGCCCCAGTTTCCGACACTCAGCCGCGAGAATGTCATACTCGTTCGCCGACCTCGCCACAGACCTTTCCAAATAAGCTGTCCACTTCGCGCGCTCGCCCTCAGGCAAGGCAGCAATCCGTTGGGCTGTGAGAAGGGTGAACGAATCCCCTTTGTTTTTGGCCTTCCGGGTCGCCAGCACCTCATCCCCCTTCATCGCACGAACCTCCACCTCAGACCACCGCGATGTCGGCAATGGAACATCATGACCGAATGCCTCCATCGGCATCCACGGCGCTTCTTGTGCCAATGCTCCACTTTCGGCGAACCGGTAGCCTAGCGAAGTGGTTCCTTCAGGTGCCTTGCCATCAAGGTGAAGGGCTAAAAAGTCAGACGTCACGTTCAGCTCAATCGTCGGCTTCTTGTCCTCCGCTTGAATCGAAGCAAAGCCAAGCCATACGATGACAAACAATGGCACTAAGGAAGGTCTTATCATAATCAGGCAGCAAAAGGGCTTGAATCACCCTTCCATCCTGATCGGTCGAAATGCAAAACTCAAGACCCGAGTGACGGCCGTTCCAACTTCTGCTTCAGCGCGATGAGTTTCGCTTTGAGAGCCGCGTAAGGCACCTGCTGCACGGCCAGTTTTTGCTCCACAGCCATCGCAGCAGCGACTCCTGCCGATTCGCCAAGAATCATCCAAACGGGCTCCATGCGAATGGAGGTCATGGCAATGTGACTGGCGGAGACGCAGACAGGCACAAGCAGATTCGTGCACTCACTTGGCTTCGGCGTGATGGCGCGATACGGAATCTTGTAGATCCCCTCGTGCTTTTCATCGAGATAAAGCATGGAGAACTCGCCACCGTACAGCGCCACCTTGCCTTCGTGGACATACGTCGCATACGGCCAGTCATCGACCCCATAGGAGGCGAGGCCGATGCTGTCCCCTGGATCGGTGGTGCCCTCAAGGTCCTTTTGGGTGACCACGTAATCTGCCTTCATGCGCCGCGCCTCGCGCACATAGAGTTGATGCGGCCAGCCTTCGGTGTCGTCAAAAATGCCGCGCTGAAAGCCAAATTCACGAGCAGTCTGCTTGAACTTTTCTGGAACGCAGTCGTCCGTGCGTAGGAAGTGCGTCATGCCTTGCATGAACTCCTGGTCCGCCTTCCAAATGCGGGCGCGAGTCGCGTAGTCGCCATCAGGATACTCAGCGTTGCTACCATAGTTCGTTGGAGCGAGTAACGCACGAGCGAGATTGCCCGCACCCAGGGAGTGGATGCGACCACCCGCCGGCTCAAAGAAGCCAAGCTTGCCCTTCATCCGGCGGCCCTCATCGATCCTGGCCTTGCTTGTGAATCCACGACGATACAACTCCCACTGCTTGGGATCATAGTTCTCCGGTGCAGGGATCGGCATGCGATCTGCGTCCTTGCTGAACTTCCAGCGAAAGCCGTAACCCATCGTCAGCCGATCCGCACTGCCTTCCGGCTGCGCTTTCATATCCTGCACAAAAGGCAGCAGACCGCTCTTCGCATCGCCCGGCGTCACATAGGGATCAATGTCATACACGGCAAGATTCGGCCGCACACCGGCGAGCGATTCGCCATACTCGTCACGGCTCTCGCGGCCCCATGCGTAGCTCACTCCCGCCCGCGCCATGAGATCGCCCTCATACGAGCAGTCGATGAAAACCCGCGCGGAGATCGTCATCGCCCCCTCCTTGGTCGGAGCCGCTATGGGACAACCCAGAGCATCCGGCGGCGCATGATCCAGCGTGATGCTGCGAATGCTCGTGCCGTCCTTTTGCACCGCACTCACCCGGTGCTTATAGATAACACGAATGCGATACTTCTTCACCAACTCCACGAAAATCTCGCGATACTTGGCATCATCGTAGTCTTTCGAGAGAATACTCAAAGCGGTTCCACCCACCGCCTTCTCACGGCCCCAATCCACATGACTCAGTCCACCACCCGTCATACCGCCAAGCCACCGACTAGGTTCTACAATGACAACGGTTCGACCTTGCTTGATAGCATTGACTGCTGCCACCACACCGCTAGCGGTGCCACCATAGACACAAATGTCACAGCGATCGTTTTCATCGGCTGAGGCAACACTTGCAAAGGTGGATGCCACAATCGTCCGACCAATGAATCGACGACGTGACAGGGATGAAGAAGTCATACAATCAGAACGTCTGGCGTTTCAGATGCCTTTCCAGAAACGGAAACGCATGAGCGCGCAGTTCATTTCTCGAACAGTAAGTTGCAATCGCCAGGACCTGAAAGAGACCATGCCTGAATTCTGACATCTCAATCAGTCACTCGGCAGCAACCCCAGAACACACCTCCCCGTTATTTCCTGTCTCGCCCGGACGCAATCGGCATGATCCCCATCTCACGCGCTGCCGCTACGGAAATCAATTGAGTGTCTGGGCTCTCCTCATTGGCCATAGCCTCGGAATGCTCTTCCAATGTCGCTGTCCCTACCCCTAAAGCCGCTGCCAGCACTCTGAAAGACCCCTCGTGCTTGGTTCCCTTTACCCCCTCCGGCACCTCGATTGACTCCCCGGCCTCCCCAAGATCCGTTTCACCCAACATGGTTGTCTCGAGCCCCAGAATATCGTCATCTTCCTCACGTCCCAAATCAAACGCCAGCAAACAGTGCCCTGGAACCATCGTCAGATAAACATTCAAACCAATCTTCCTCATCAAAGAGGCCATCAACACGGTTCCATCCACACAATTCGCCTGGGTGGCATCGATTGAGTCATCCAAAAACCGTACCGTCTGACTGACCACATACTTGCTCGGCGTAGTCGTCGAGATATCGCTGTATTTGATGCCCCGGTCTTGCAGCACCTTCCAAATCGCAAACACTTGCGTCAATACCTCGTCCGGATTTCCGCTCTGGTATCCCGTAAAACCCGACACCAATCCCGTCTTTAGCGCATCCTTCAAAATCCCATCAACCCATGGATGGTTCTCGTTGACGTAGGCCGCAAAAACCATCGAAAAATCCTCGAACTCCTCACCTTCCTCATCAAACAAAACATAAAACGGACAGTCGTTAATCGACTTCATGGTGCAGACCTCCGTCTTTTCGGGCAATTCTTCCCCGTTCACCGTCACTTTAAATGTCGCATTGACGGGTCGTTGTTCCCTCACCGTATGCAGCGCAGCGTAATCCCAAATGCCTTTGGGGAAGATCCGCGCAGTCGTATGCGCCTTTTTCAAGACCCCTTCCCACACCGACGGCTTCATGAACCCGTCTACCGAGATCTCGACACGCACTTCTGCCTTCGGCGGCAAATCAGAGACCTCCACTGCTAGCCAGCCATTCTCATCCCCGTAAATCGCAATCTCATCCCTTTTCAGCTTCGGATCTCCCTGAACCTTCCTGTCTTCCGCAGTTTCTTCGTCACCATTCCAATCGACCGTTGCCGTTGAAATCAACGCGCTAGGAAACAAATCCTTTTCCGTAAAAGACCATGGCTCAAACTCAGCAGATTGAATCGAAAAGGACACGGCCAGACACAGGAATGAAAGCGATTTTGTCACCATAGGGTGACGCTAAAGCACCTTGTTCATCAGATCAACATGCGACTTTTTTCGGCAAAACATCTTACACCCTCATAGCCAGCGACCCATTCACCGCGTTTCATCGCTCCTATCTCAAAGACTCAATCCCCTACCCAAGACCCCACACATCCCAGTTGCCCCAACCCGCCTAAGGTGCAAACTACGGGGCCATTTCTCCATTCATGTCCGAGCTCCATCTTCAACCCGACTTCCCCGCATTCCAGACCCTTTCCACTCAGGGAAATCTGGTCCCGGTCTGGGCAGAGCTCGCCGCAGACTATGAGACCCCCCTCTCCGCCTATCAGAAAATCCGCGACGGTCATTGCAGTTTCCTCTTCGAATCCGCAGAACTGACCCAGCACTCCGGTCGTTACTCACTCCTTGGAACCTCACCCCGCACCATCATCACCGCCCGGGGACGCGAGATCGAAGTCGATGAACGCGGTCGGAAACGCAGCTTAACTGTAAACGGCGACCCCCTTGAAGCCCTCGAGGAACTCATGCACCCCTATCGCCCGCACGGTTCGCCCACGCTTCCCGTCTTCTGCGGAGGTGCCGTCGGTTACCTCGCCTATGACATGGTGCGCTACTTCGAGCCCACCCTTCCGGAACCCCCGCCAGACCACCTCGGCCTACCCGACATGGTTTTCTTCATCACCGACGTCGTCCTCATCTTCGATCACCGCACTCGTCGCCTCTCCATTGTCGCCAACGTCCACACCGACGAACACACCACCTTGGAAGCAGCTTACGACTGGGCCAAAATTCAAATTCAAACAGTCATCGACAAACTCCAGCAGCCCCTGGCCGTCAAACCACTGCAAACCATCGCGCCGATCTCGACAGCAGCCATCCCAACCCCCGTCTCCAACACCACCCAGACGGAGTACGAGTCCATGGTCACTCGGTCAAAAGAGTTCATCGCCGCAGGTGACATTTTCCAGGTCGTGCCCTCCCAACGATTCGAGACCGACTACCAAGGCACTCCTCTCGATCTCTTCCGCGCCCTGCGCCACGTCAACCCCTCCCCCTACATGTTCTGCGTGGAACTGCCGCAAGGCTTCTCCCTCGTCGGCAGCAGCCCCGAAGTTCACGTCAAATGCCTCCACGGAAACATCGAAATCCGACCCATCGCAGGAACCCGTTGGAGAGGCGCGACACCTGAGGAAGACGATGCGCTCGCTGCCGAAATGCTAGCCGACCCAAAAGAACGCGCCGAGCACATCATGCTCGTCGACCTCGCCCGAAACGACGTCGGACGCGCTGCCCAATTTGGCACCGTGAGTGTCGATGAACTCATGATCGTCGAGCGCTACTCCCACGTCATGCACATCGTCTCCAACGTCAGCGGCAAGCTCCACCCGGACCGCACCGCCTACGACGTCATGCGCGCCACCTTCCCCGCTGGCACCGTCAGCGGCTCCCCCAAGGTCCGCGCCATGGAAATCATCAGCAGTCTCGAAAAAAGCAAACGTTGCGCCTACGCAGGCGCCGTCGGCTACTTCGGCTTTGATGGCGACCTCGACAGTTGCATCGCTCTCCGCACCTGCGTCCTCAAGGACGGCAAAGCGTATGTCCAGGCTGGAGCAGGCATCGTCGCTGACAGTGATCCTACCTCTGAGTATCAGGAAACCGTCAACAAAGCGACAGGCATGCTCAAAGCCATCCAATGGGCCCGGCAACTCTCGGGCGATTAAACTCAGCTCGAAAAGAAAAACCAAACCGAGCCTCTTCGTGCGCGATGGGTTATTGACAGGGCCACCGAAAGCCCGAATAAATAGGCAATCCTAAATGCCAAGTCCGCTAAAAGTTTCCGGTTGAAAACATTTTACCAAAGCGCAGCAACCATTTTCCGAACGTACTCGAATCTTTACCCGAACCCCGTTCCATCCGAGCCCCCGGCATGACGCCTCAAGTGATCCAATTCAACTGCCCGACTTGCCAAGCGCCCCTCACGGTGCCCATCCAACTCGCAGGCGTCACCGGACCATGCCCCAAGTGCGGCAATAGCATCACCTCACCCGCGGCACCGGCACCTCCGCCAGTCACACCAGCCTTCCCCACCGCCGCACCCATTCCCCAGGCGCCCCCAGACATCCAAACGCCTGCCCCTTCCGCTCCACCAGTCCTCCCCCCCTTCCCTCAGGCCCCGTCCTGGACCCAGACACCACCGACCCCAACCGGTCCTCCGCTCGATTCTCCCCTTCCTCCTCGCCGCCCTGTCACACCCGAAGCAGCCAGCCCCTCACTGCTCGCGGGTCTCCCCACCACTCTCCCCCCTAACCCAGCGGCAACCCTCACTTCCCCTGCATCCGCCCCCCCATTACCCACCCTCGGCGGCGAACCCTCTCCATCAGCCGAAGCCGGCTCTCTCCTTGCAGGTTTTCTCAACCCCCAGGAAAAAACGATCTCTCAGCCCGAGAAACCCGCTGAACCCGAACCAGCCAAACCTCCGACTCTCCCCGACGCCCCAGCAATCCCACGCCTAGGGGAAGTTGACCCCGACGCCAAGCTCGCCAAACGCTCACGCAAACCCCTCCCCCCCATCCCGGGTCGCCCGGGCAAAGGCTCAAACCTCCTCCGCCTGGGCATCGCCGCTGTTTTCATCGTCAGCGCGCTCGCGGCACTCCTCTTCGCATTCAAAGACCCCCTGACCGACCTCTACTATCAGCACGTCGCCCCCCTCATCGTCTCCACCGACGAAACCACTCCTCCCCCATCTGATCCCACCCCCGAACCCAGCGAATCCGCCAACGCTTCGACTCCCGCTCCTCCCGTCGAAACCGTCGCCAAACCCGAGGCACCCGTCGAAACAAGCCCTCCTCCCACACCTCCCACCTCCGAGAAAACACCGGAACCCCCCACCCCACCACCGGCCCCTGCTCCAACCGATGCCGGGCCCATGACTCCAGAGATCGTCAAACCTGCCGTCCCTGCCCTCCCCGGCGAACTTCCTACCCCACCCCCACCCAAGACCAATCTCATGGAGGTTCCTGGTGGCGCCAACGGAAGCACCGCCGATGCCAGCATCTCCCGTCCTGCGACCAGTCTGGGAACCGTCACCGACATCCCGCCTGAAGCCAAACCCGCCGCAGACGCCCTGCTCGCGTTCCTCAACGGCGACACCCTCGAAGCCAAACGCAAATACATCCTCGGCGCCGAAGACGAGCAAGTGAACACCCACATCGAACGCTACTACGGCCAATTCCCACCCTCACCCGTTCCCGTCACAAACCTCGGCTTCATCCGCCATGACCCAAACCCCGAAGTCGGCGGTGGCATGCAAACCGTCTTCATGGTCGCTAGCCCGGACTGGAAACTCCCCATCCCTGTCATGATCCAGGAAACCAAGTCCGGTCTCAAACTGGACTGGATCGCCTTCGTCGAGTTCAAAGACAACTGGCTCTTCAAGTTCGTCCAAGCCTACCATCCCACACCCGGTCGATTCCACGTCAGCATCAAACGCAGCCACTACTTCGAACGCGACGTCCCCGATCTCGAAAACAAAGATTGCTTCCTCATCCAACCCCCTCAAGAAGACTTCGAGGTCGCCGTCTTCGTCGACAAAAAAAGCCCCCTCGCTGAAATGCTCCGCCGTGAACTCACCTGGAGCACCCAATACGCCTACGTCCTCGCCGAAATCCAATGGCGTGAGGACGGCACCAACCAGTGGGTCGAACTCACCGATGTCCCCCAGCTCAATTGGTACATCTCCACCGATACCGACGCCGAAGAGAAAAAATAACTCCCTTCACGGTCCTCGATACCCCATCAGCAGCGCCTTCGCCGCCTCCCCATCTCCGGCATCCACCAGGATCACTCCCGCCCCTCCTCGATTCACCATCATCGTCACAAACCGCCCCCCCGCCTCAAAGCTCAGCACCCCCTGCTCCTTGCCACTGAGCGGCACCGAATAACGCTGCTTCAAACACTCCGCCATCGCCCGGAAAAACGCTTCCGACCACTCCCCATCCTGCCATAGCGTCTGCCACACCGCATGCCCGCGCTGCTTGTCATCGACGCCCCGATACGTCAGCAACCGGTCCCCCACCCACCCCTGCACCCCCAACCCCGCATGCTCCGGCTCATTCCACATTTTGAGCGCCGTCAAAATCGCATACTTACCCATCACATCGTCCCAAAATGGCATCACCCCGCCAACCGCCACCGGCTCCATCGACAAACGCTCCACCAACACACTCGCCCCCGTCAAATAACGCTCCCCATCCAGCACCTCCGCCGTGTTTTTCGGCGGCCGACTGTAAGCTCCATTCATCTGGCCAAACCCACCCGTCGAATGCAGCCCCTGCATGAACTCAAAGCCCTCACCAAACGGGAAAAAATGCGTCTGCCGGAAGAACTGCGGCATCACCACCTGATTGAACGGATGATCAGGATCCTCCACCGGCAACTCATCCCGATTCTGAATCTCCGGCCGTTGCAACGAAAACAAAAACCGCGTCAACCCTGCGTCACCCGCCACCACCGCCTCCCTCGCCAACTGTTCGTCAAAACTCAAAAACTCCCCTCTCCCGGACGGAAACAACTTCCCA
Organism: Verrucomicrobiaceae bacterium; assembly: GCA_027487315.1. Lineage (GTDB taxonomy): Bacteria > Verrucomicrobiota > Verrucomicrobiia > Verrucomicrobiales > Verrucomicrobiaceae > JAGRPD01. The sequence goes on from JAIYDW010000059.1 coordinate 10,340, forward strand.
CCAAACTCCCGCAAAGCCTGCGCCATCGACAGACCAAGCGCCTCTCGATAAGCCTCCCTTCCATCCCCCATCATCGCCTCATCCACATAAACCGTCGCCTCTTCCTCGTCATACCAAGCCCCCAATTGCTTCACCATCAAAGCCGCCCGCAAAGGCAAAGGATCCACCGCCTCTGGGATCCACCCCAACGCATGCAGCGCCCGCCCCTGCAACATCCCCCGATCCCCCGGCTGCCGTGCCCGCAACCACTTAATGATCTTCTCCTCCAGCACCGCCGCCGGCACCGGCAAGGCCGCCGTCGGCAGCGCCTTCAACTCCCGCAACTTCACCAACTCAATCCCCAACCCCACAAAATCCGGCACCACCTCACCTCCCACCTTCGCTGCTCCTCCATCCTTCATCCCCAACCGCCCCAGTTGCTCCAGCAAAGCCGAATTCTCCTCCTGCAATACCTTCACCTGCCCCTCCAAATACTCCACCTGCCCCTCCAATAGATTGATCGTCCCCGCCTCCCCCTCCACCAAACCCGAAGCCTCCTCCGCCTTGCCCCCACCCGCCCCCACAGCCGCCCTTTGCGACAGCCAAAAAGCCGCCCCAATCCCGCCCATCACCAACACCACCAATAAAGTCACCGGTTTCACGTCCCCAGCCTAATCACAAACCCAAAAAACTCCAGTTGCCTTTCCACCCCCCCAATCCTCCTTCTCCCGAGTGCTAATTCCAAAATCCGCAATCCCCAATCCGAAATCCGCAATGCCAAATCCCTGGCTCATCCACGGCACCCCCCACACCGTCCGCCCCCGCGCCCTCGTCATGGGCATCGTCAATGTCACCCCGGACTCCTTCTCCGACGGCGGCCGCTTCCTCGACACCGGCCGCGCCGTCGAACATGCCCTCCACCTCCTCGCCGAAGGCGCCGACATCCTCGACTTCGGCGGCGAATCCACCCGCCCCGGCGCCGAACCCGTCTCCGCCGAAGAAGAAATCCGCCGTGTCATCCCCGTCATCCGCGCCATCCGTAGCCAAACCCGCGCCCTCCTCTCCATCGACACCATGAAAGCCTCGGTCGCCCGCGCCGCACTCGCCGCCGGAGCCGACATCATCAACGACGTCACCGGCCTCGGTGGTGACCCCGGCATGATCCAACTCGCCGCCGAAACCACCGCCGGCCTCGTCGTCATGCACATGCGAGGCACCCCCGCCTCCATGCAGCAGGACCCCGCTTACCAGGATGTCGTCACCGAAGTCCGCTCCTACTTCGAACGCCGATTGCACGTCCTCACCGACGCCGGCATCGACCCCGCACGCATCGTCTTTGACCCCGGCTTCGGCTTCGGCAAAACCCTCGACCACAACCTGCAGCTCCTCCGCCACCTCCCCGACCTCCGCATCGCCGACCGCCCCCTCCTCGTCGGCATCTCCCGCAAATCCATGCTCTCCCTCCTCTCCGGCCTCGAAAACGTCGCCGACCGCCACTGGCCCACCGTCGCCCTCACCGCCTGGCTCCGCGAACAAGGCGCCGACATCCACCGCGTCCACGAAGTCGCCCCCAACACCCAATCCCTCCGCATGATCGAAGCCATCACCGCCTCTGCCTAAA
>JAIYDW010000251.1 GCA_027487315.1 Verrucomicrobiaceae bacterium
ACTGGGTAGCATAGGCTCCGGAGACGAGACCTGCGAAAGCAGCGACGGCGATGATGTTTTTGGTGCTCATGTTCTTTAGAATGATGTGTTTTGTTGATTGCCTGCAGACCATCGTGACCCGCATTCGAAACATGGGAGGCGGCCTCTAAAAGGTTATTCCCAACAAAAAGTGTTTTCCGAAAAAAAGTTTTCTTCCGCATTCACGTCCCCTCAACACACCCTCAGGAATAACTCCCGCATTCGAGCCTCACACCGAAACCCAATGCGTCAGCCACACCTTGCCATCCTCATCGCCTTGGCTGGAACATGGTCCCCAGCCACCGCCGCCACTCAGGAATGGCAAATGGTTCAGGACTACATCACCCTTGTCGATGCGGACCCCTCCACCTGCGAGCGTTTAAGAATGCCCCATGGTCAACGGATCAACCCATTTCTCAGCTACACAGCCCTCGGTTCCGACTTCGGCTTTCTCGGACCTGGTGAAGAGGCCATCGTTTGGGAACCAGGTCACCTTTGCGTACGGCTGGACGAAGCCTCATGGGGGGGCGTTTGGCACAGCCTGGTAGGCAGTTCTGTCGAACAGAATCGCACCCTGGACTTCACTCGCGCCTTTCCAGACTTCATCACCAAACCGTTCCAACCCAAAATCGTCGGCCTCCGACTAAGAGGCCGCGGCAATGGAACGGTCAAAATCGAAATCAAAGACCCCTCCCAAACGCTCCTCTGGCAAACCGCTTGGCACCTCAACCAGGAGCAAGACACCAACTTCACCGCATCTCTCCCGCCCCTGACTCAAGCGAAGTTCCTCAACTGGATCTCATTGGAAGGATGCCACATGTGCCTGGACCACATAGCTCTCAATGTCCAAATGCCGGACATCCCAACAGACTTGCGCGTCTTTTTAAAATCCTACGCAAAAATGGCCCACTGCTACAGCCCTGAAACCGGATTGGTCAAAGACCGTGCCCACGCAGAAAGGGGCGCCTTTGATTCCATCCCCGCTTCGGGCATGTTTTGCCTGGCCACCGCAGTCGCTGCGGAACACGGTATCGTCACCCACGCTTTCGCCCACACGCTCTTGGCACGCACCCATCAAATCATCAGTCCCATCAAGACAACCTCGGGACTGCTTCCCCATTTTGTTCGCAAGCAAACACCCAACGACTATCAAATCCACCCGGGCACCGAATTCAGCAGCGTTGATACCGCGATCTACTTCCACTCCATGTTGATCGCTTCCCGTCTCTTGAGTGAACGCTCGATCGAAGAAGCCCTCCTCAACACGATTCAACAAATGCCACTGCCTGAACTCCTCAGCCCCTCTGGTCATCTGACCCATGGATTTACGGACAAAGGTGAGCGTCTCAAGGGAGTCTGGAAGGATTGGGGTGGAGAAACCGCCCTCGTTCTCCTGCTGCAGCACCTCATCTCAAATTCCGTTCCACCCGCAATGATGCAAAAGGACGGCAAAGTTTGGCAAAGCACCGGGTTTATCCCTGAAATCCAAAGCCTCTTCTTCCCGGGCTTTGACTCCACACGCCAGGACCAAATCTCAAATCAAAACTGGTCCTCTCTAAGACAGCACTATCTCCAACTCCAATTGAACTACTTCTCTTCTCCCAAAAGCCCCTTCCACCTTCCCCATCTCTACGGACTCAGCGCCGGAGAGGGAAAACGTGGCATGGGCTACTTGGTCAGCGGCACCGACCTCCCCCAACAAACCATCATCCACCCCCACTATATCCTGATGTCGGCATGCCTTCGCCCAGACACCAAAGAAACCTGCGCCCTGTTTGAGCACCTCGAATCCATGGCCGCCCTCCCTCCCTGGGGCATGGTCGAAAACATCGACACCACCAATGGAGAAATGCTTCCCATGCTTGGCTCACTCAATGCTGCCCTCGAGACCCTCTCAGCCTACCACTTCATGGTCAAACATCGCCGCCAACCCGACTCCATCTACGACGCCGTCCTTCACTTTCCACCCATGGCTTCCGCACTGCACGTCTTCTACCCATGAGATCCCATGCTATGATCCCCCCTCCCGTTTCTTCGCGACGCAGCGCCCTCAAGCACACCCTCAATTTCTGCACTCTTGGAACCCTCTGGCCCCTTTCTAACTCCCTTGCTCAAGCCGAAGTCAAAACGAACATGAATCCTAACCCCCGTCTTCATTCCTTCATCGGTGGCCTCGAAGGCCCATGGCGTGTCACCTCCCAACGCACCCTCATCGGAGATGGCTTGTCTCCCGTCACGCGGCTCAATTACCTCCCCGAAAACATCACCCCTCCCCCCTCCCATGCTTCCTGGGTCCTTCACGGCGCCACCAGCAACGAACGCTACGTCACCCGCTCCGAAAAAGAACAACTCCTCGCCAAACAAAAAGCCCTCGGCCGCCTGGAAGCCACCTGTGCCGTGCTCATCCCCATCAAAAAGAACGAAAAATGGTGGTCCCTCACTCAGGACGAACGCCGCGAGATCTTCGAAGCCCAATCCCATCACAACCAAATCGGCATGGACTACCTCCCAGCCATCGCTCGCCGCCTCCACCACTGCCGCGACCTCACTTCCAGCGAACCCTTCGACTTCCTAACATGGTTTGAGTTCGCCGAAGAACACACCGCCGAGTTCGATAAGCTCCTCACCCGTCTCCGCGCCACCGAGGAATGGAAATACGTCGAGCGGGAAGTGGAAGTAAGGGTCACCAAAGCTTAATATCGGCCATCACCCACCCGGTTTCCCATTCTTCATGACCTCGGAGCACATCCGCCTCACCCAGGACCGCGACCGCACCCACCCCTGGAAACGCTGGGGCCCCTACCTGAGCGAACGCCAATGGGGCACCGTTCGGGAAGACTACTCACCCCTCGGCACCAGTTGGGAATCCCTCACCCATTCCGACGCCCCCAGTCGCGCCTACCGTTGGGGAGAAGACGGTCTCCTCGGCTTCTCCGACCGTCAAAATCGTCTCTGCTTCGCCTTGGCTCTTTGGAATGAGCGCGACCCCATCCTCAAAGAACGTCTCTTCGGCCTCACCGGTCCCGAGGGCAATCACGGTGAAGACGTCAAAGAGTGCTACTACTACCTCGACGCCACACCCACCTACTCCTACTCCAAGGCTCTCTACAAGTATCCGCAGACCGAATTCCCCTACGACCGCCTCGCCCGGGAGAACCGTCAAAAGGGCCTCCTCGCCCCTGAGTTCGAACTTCTCGACACAGGCATTTTCAGCGACAACCGCTACTTCGACATCACCGCCGAGTTCGCCAAAGACACGCCAGAGGACATCTGCATCCTCCTCACCCTTGCCAACCGTGGTCCTGACGCCGCCACGCTTCATCTCTTACCTACCCTCTGGTTTCGCAACACATGGAGTTGGGGCACACCCAACGCCCCCAAACGTCCCCAACTCAAACTCGAAACCCCAAACTCCGTTCTCGCCACCCACGAAACCCTCGGCGATTTTGTTTTCTCTTGGGAAGGTGATGCCACTCCGCTCTTCACAGAGAACGAGTCCAATACCGAGAAACTCTGGGGCGTGCCCAACCTCACTCCCTACGTCAAGGATGCCTTCCACCGCGCTGTCATCCATAACCAAACCGATGCCGTCAATCCGAACCTCACCGGAACCAAGTTCGCGCCCCACTACATCATCAGAATCCCATCAGGCGCCCAGCATGTCGTCCGCCTGCGGCTCACCGCCAAAGCCCAATCGACCACCCTTCCCTTCAGTCCCGCATTCAACGCCATCTTGGAGAAAGCTCGAACAGAGGCCGACACCTTTCACCATAGCCTCAACCCACCCCATCTGACCCCCGATGCCGCTCTTATCGCCCGCCAAGCCCGGGCAGGTCTCCTTTGGAGCAAACAATTCTACCACTACATCGTCAAAGATTGGCTCCAAGGCGACCCCAAACAACCCGCCCCTCCCAGCGAACGACTCCACGGCCGCAACAGCCGCTGGACGCACTTCTATGCCAACGACCTCCTCTCCATGCCTGACAAATGGGAGTACCCCTGGTTCGCCGCCTGGGATCTCGCCTTCCACATGATCCCCATGGCCGAGCTCGACCCCGACTTTGCCAAAGGCCAGCTCAAACTCCTCCTTCGCGAATGGTACATGCACCCCAATGGCCAGATCCCGGCCTATGAATTCGCCTTCCATGACGTCAATCCCCCCGTTCACGCCTGGGCCGCCTGGCGCATCTACAAAATGACCGGCAGTCGCGGCCACCGTGACCGCCCCTTCCTCGAAAGCGTCTTCCAAAAACTCCTCCTCAACTTCACCTGGTGGGTCAATCGCAAAGACGCCGAAGGCAACAACCTCTTCCAGGGCGGCTTCCTCGGCCTCGACAACATCGGCGTCTTCGACCGCTCCAAACCTCTCCCCACGGGTGGTCATCTCCTCCAATCCGACGGAACCGCTTGGATGGCCTTCTACTGCCTCACCATGCTCGCCATGGCCCTCGAACTCGCCCAGGACAACGCCGTCTATGAAGACTTGGCCTCCAAGTTCTTCGAACACTACGTCAGCATCGCCGACGCTCTCAACCACTTCGGTGGCAATGGCCTCTGGGATGAACAGGACGGTTTCTACTACGACGAACTCAGCCTCTCCGGCCAGGAACCCACCCCACTGCGCACCCGCTCTCTCGTCGGCCTTCTCCCCCTCATTGCCGTCGAAGTACTTGAAGAACAGCAAATCCGCAAACTCTCCGGCTTCGCCAAACGCATGCAATGGTTCATCGATCAGCGTCAGGACCTCTCCGAACAAATCACCTGGTGCGATGTCTGCCCCCACAACGTGCATCGCATCCTGGCCATCCCCTCACGCGACAGACTTCAGCGCCTCCTCACCCGCTTGCTGGATGAAAAGGAATTTCTCTCTCCCCACGGCATCCGCTCCCTCTCTCGCTACCACCTCGACCACCCCTACGTCTTCCACACGGGTCAAACCGAACATCGTGTCGATTACGTCCCCGGCGAAAGCAATTCCTACATGTTCGGCGGCAACTCCAACTGGCGTGGCCCCGTCTGGTTTCCCATCAACTACCTGATCATCGAGGCCCTCGAACGCTACGCCCACTTCTACGGCGCCGCCTTCCAAGTCGAATGCCCTACCGGCTCAGGCAATCTCATGTCCCTCGATCAAGTCGCCGCTGAACTCTCCCGCCGCCACGCCTCCCTTTTCCTCGCAGATCTCAAGGGCCAGCGCCCCTGCCACGGCACGGACTCCCAATACGCCACCGATCCGCATTGGAAAAACCTCCTGCTGTTCCACGAATACTTTCACGGTGAAACCGGACGCGGCTGCGGTGCCTCCCACCAAACCGGCTGGACCGCCCTGGTCGTGCGCTGCTTCACCCATATCTAACAACACCCTCTTGCATGCGCTACCTCCTCGCCAATCGCTTCACGATCCTGCTCGCTGTCCTGCTTGGCTTCATCCTGATCGTCCCAGCTGTGGTGGAGTACATGGGCACCACCACCCTCATGCCTTGGGCTCTGAGTCTGATTGTCCTCGCCATCCTCCTGGCAACCAAAGACAGCAACACCCTCCTCCATCATCCCGTCATCACAACGATCGCACTTGCCGCTCTCATCACCATGTGGTCGTGCGGATGCGTGTTCGGTCTGGACACTCTCAACAAAGTGGATGGCTGCATCTTCACCCTCCTGCTTTTAGGCTCCTGTCGGAACATATTGGGCACCCTCGCCAAGAGAAAACACGTCAATCACGAAACCCTGACCGCCGCCGTCAGCGTCTATATTTTGTTCGGACTCGCCCTCTCACGCATTTATTGGCTCCTCCACATCTTTGATCCCAATTCATTCCACATCGTCATCCCCCAAAACGCCACCGCAGATCAACCTGACTTCCTTTACTACAGTTTTGTCGTGATGACGACGGTCGGCTTTGGTGACATTGTCCCAGTAAGCAAACTCGCCCGTTCAATCACCAACGTCCAGGCCATCATGAGCGTCTTCTACCTCGCCATCACCATCTCAAGGTTGGTCTCCCTCTACCGGAGCGATGAACAGGGATTGGAGTCAGACCAACCGCTCAAATCTGCCCCATGAGCTTTCTAAGCGCCTCGGTATCCTCGGTGCTCGCCAAAAAATAGCTCTGAACACCGTCAGTCCAAGTCGCCAAGTTCCACTCATTTTTAGTATCAAACTCAGCCTCTCCTGCTGCCGGTAAGCCAGGCAATGAACCTGAGTCGATCACAATAAGGTGGGCCTCTTTGCCGCTCTCCAGCATAAAGCAAATCATCACACTGGAATGTCCCCCAATCTGAATCCGTCTGCATCCCAAAGATCGCGCTGCCACCAACCCCGATGGAAGCTCCCCCAATTTCCTCGCTCCCACCTTCGTCAAATAATGACGTATTCCCTCCAGTGTCCGACTTTTCACATCAAATAAGGCCTTGCCACTCTCCATCGCAACCGCCGCCCGCAACGCCTCCGCTTGCCATGCCGGCATTCCCGAACTCGGCCTCAAAAAAATCACCGCACAAAGGGCCACACAAGCCGCTATCGCGAGCACCGGCCTCAGCCACACCCTCCTTACCGGACCCGTCTTGTTCTCAGTCGACGCCTTCAATATTCGATCACGTAGACCCGTAGGAATCGGAGTCGCGCCATAAACCGCCGCCACCTGCTCATCAAATTCGGCCCGCTTCTCGACCCACTCCGGCAAGCCAGGTTCATTCGCCACCCAGTCACGCAAGTCCTTCGACGCATCCTGAGGACGCAGCGTCGTCGCATCAATTTCAAGTTTGGCTTTCGAAGGATTCACAACACAAAGGGGCGTTCCGGGCATTCCACTCTAGCTTCGCATTGACGAGAGACCGATTCCCAGCACGCACTATCAGCCCTTTCGAGTATTCTTCAACACGCCGTCGATCGAATACCGTCCAGGTCCGAAGGTGAATACGATCACCGACGCCAAAAGAAACAAAAAAGGTGCTGCCGACACAAATGCGTCCGAATCAGACCAAAGCGATTTGATCGCTTCCATCTCAGTGGTCAAATAGGCGACAACCATCGTGGTAATCAAAGGCACGCTAACCACCCTGGAAAACAACCCCACAAGAAGCAGCAATCCACCAAAACACTCCGTCGATCCCGCCATGATCGCATTCAATTTTGGAAACGGTATTCCCAGCTCGGTAAAGAAGCCCGTCGTCGCCTCCAGATTGCCTAGCTTGCCCTTTCCAGTAATAAAAAACTGCCATCCCCAATACAGTCGAATGCCCAGCAACAGAGGATCAGGCAAGTAGCTAGCGATACGATCCAAGATCAAGTTCGCGGTTTTCCAGAGTTTGGTTATCATAGTCGTGTGGAGTGTGATTGTGATCGTGGACGGCAGAACCAGCCAAGTTGAGACCATTCAGCGAACCACATTTGAATCTCAGCCGCCCAGTCCACATTCCCACTCGCGTCAGCCAGGGCGGCTTCAATCGCATCTGCCAAACAGTGCCCGGCCTCCAAATGCGTCAAAATTGAAAACGCTTCCCGCGTCATTCGCTTAAAGTACAGCGTGTTGTCATGCCGATGCACCGCCAGGTGAACACACTCTGCTTTTAACCGCGGTGCCCTTCCCAGGCTCTCTCTCTCCGGTGCCTCGGTCATCGCCTGACTCGCCGATCCTCGAACCTCTGCCTCCGTCTTCTTCATCTCAGTGATAAAATGATCGACCGCATAGTCAGTCCGAACCAGCACCACGCACGGTTGCAGCCCAAGTCGGAGAGTCGAAGGATCCGAACCCAACAGTTCATCCAGCCGAAGCGCCTTCTTAAGTGGCTCATCAAACGCCAAAGTCTGAGCCCACTCCACCCGCGCCACATCTCGCGCCTTCACTTCCGTCACGAAACTCGGAAGGTGTTGACCCAAATTCCGCAGCGTCCACGACGTGCTCGGATGTGCCGCCAGATACTCCCGGCACAACTTATGAAACCGCTTTTCTCCCAGAAACATCCGCAGCGCCGGATAGTCGTCATACAAACAATCCAGCAGCCGAAACCAATACTGCCTCGCATAGATTTCGAGCCGCTCAAACCCGCTCATCACCTGGTTGGGCTTGATGAAGTCCGCAGGCGTCGCCTTCTTCAGTCCGTCTTTTGCAGTCAGTGGCTGCATCAAAGCCTCGGCCATCGTCTGCTGGAGCCGGAGCAAATCCGCGTTGTTAGTCAGTCGGTCAGGCGGGCGCATGCTCGTTCATGTAAAGTTTGGCTTTTAGGGCCTCATCGTGAACCTCATCAAAGGACGGAATCCGATCGTCCCATTCCAATAGAGTCGCCGTATTGCCCGCGATTCGGATCGCCTCAGCGTACAGCTCCCATACCGGATCCGGCACCGGATGATCATGCGTGTCGAGGATCACATGCTCATACCTTTGATGCCCGGCGATGTGAATCTGACCCACGCGATGACCCGGCACCGCACGCAAATACTCAAAGGGATCATAGCCATGATTTTCTGAGGAAACATAGATGTTGTTCACATCCAAAAGGATCCCGCAATCGGCTCTCTCCACCACCTCATTCAAAAACTCCCACTCCGTCATCTCGTTCTGGGTGAACTCCGCATAACTGCTCACGTTCTCCACACAAATCGGCACCTCCAGATAATCCCGCGCCTGTTTGATTTTCTCAGCCGTATGCTTGGCCACGCCCATCGTATAGGGCATCGGCAAAAGATCGTGGGAACACCGTCCATTCACGCTCCCCCAGCAAAGATGATCGGATAGCCACGGCGTTTGGGTCCGCTTCACCAGTCGCTTCAGCTTTTTCAAATGATCCCGGTTCAACGGCTCGGCATTCCCAAAATAAAGTGCCACACCATGTTGCACCACGCGATACTGCTCCAAAATCGCGTCCAAAATCTCCAAGGGCCTTCCCCCATCCACCATGAAGTTCTCAGAGATGATTTCAAACCAGTCACAAACCGGCTTCTTCTCCAGAATATGCC
>JAIYDW010000189.1 GCA_027487315.1 Verrucomicrobiaceae bacterium
CCCCCGGCCCCTGGCTCTCCGCCTGGCAACGACTCCGCCGCCAGCCCTCCTCCATGCTCGCCCTCGCCTTCCTCATCCTCATCACCTCCCTCTGCCTCCTCGCCCCCACCTTCTCCCCCTACGCTGAAAGCCAGCAAAACCTCGACACCATTGCCCAAGGCCCCTCCCTCGCCCACGTCATGGGCACCGACCTCCTCGGCCGCGACCTCGCCACCCGCGTCCTCTACGGTGGCCGAATCAGCCTCTTCATCGGCCTCGTCGCCACCGCCGTCGCCATGGTCATCGGCGTCGCCTACGGCCTCATCTCCGGCATGGCCGGAGGCCGCATCGACAACGCCATGATGCGCCTCATCGACATCCTCTACGGCTTCCCCTTCATGGCCTTCGTCATCCTCCTCACCGTCATCTTCGAGCGCAGCCTCATCCTCCTCTTCGTCGCCATCGGCGCCGTCGAATGGCTCACCACCGCTCGCGTCGTTCGCGGCCAAGTCCTCAGCCTCATGAACCAGGAGTTCATCCTCGCCGCCAAAGTCAGCGGTGCCAGTCACGCCCGCATCCTCTGGAAGCACCTCGTCCCCAACGTCATGGGCCAGGTCGTCATCTACGCCAGCCTCACCGTCCCCGGCATCATGCTCCTCGAAGCCGTCCTGAGCTTCCTCGGCCTCGGCGTCCAGCCCCCCCAATCCTCCTGGGGCACCCTCATCCAGGAAGGCGCCAACAACATGGAAACCTCCCCCTGGCTCCTCCTCTTCCCCGGCGCTCTCTTCATCGCCACCCTCCTCGCCCTCAACACCCTCGGCGACGCCCTCCGCGACGCCCTCGACCCCAAATCCAACACCGCCTCCTGACTCCACCATAAACCGCCGCCGCTATGTTGGAGTCCAGCCTTTGGGCGATCATTCGAGTGCTACGCCCGTTCCCTCACCCTCGCTCCCGCCAAAAAGCGTCACCCAGACAACCACAACGTCCTTGGACTGCGGAAGCCTGCTGGCACCTTGATGCGGCGAAGGCCGCCACTCCTTTTCATTAAGCGTGCCATATCCATTCCCTTTTCCGCTCCATGGCCCGCACTGGTTAATCTCCGCCTCGTCCCTCGCTCCGGTTCGACCCTGGCAACTACCTCAGCTCTGCTGCTCACTGACCTGGGGGCAGCACAGCCCGGAAGCCAATGGTGCGGTTGGCGCCCGTCGGAATGCTGTAGCTGCGGTTGGCGCAGCGCGCGAGGCCAGCGAAGTTGTCCCAATCGCCGCCGCGAAGCACGCGGGCGGAGCCCGAGGCTGGCCCATACGGATCGCTGCCTCCGGCATACAGAGTTCCATACCAATCCCAGCACCACTGGAACGCATTCCCAGCCATGTCGAACAGTCCATACCCGTTCGCTGCAAACGAGCCCACAGGACTCGTGTACGGAAATCCGCCCATCACATAGGTCGGGTGGTTGTTGTTGATCGGGCTCAGGTCGTAGGCAAAGCCAGTCACCCCGTAGTAATTAGCTTGGCTATGCGAGATCGTGTTGCCCCGCGGAAACCGCTGATTGCTCCTGCCTCCACGCGCCGCCTTCTCCCATTCCGCTTCCGTCGGCAACCGATACCCGCTCACCACCCAGTCCACATAGACCGTCGCAGGCTGCCCCGTCTTATACACCGCCGTCAGCCCCGCATCCGTGTAATACACTGGCGTTCTCCCAGCCTGCTGTGATCGCGCGTTGCACCACTTCACGCAGTCCCACCAGTTCACCGTCTGCACCGGATGGTTCGCCGCCTTGCCCAAACCGGCATTGGTGAACGTATAGCCGTTAGCATCCGCGTAGGTTTTGACCCCCTGCCACTGGCTGAGGCTCACCAGATTCACATCCATGTAAAACGCCGACACCGTCGTCTTGATGGGAGTCGCATCCGTGATGTCGCCATCCCCAACCGAGTTACCCATCGTGAATGTCCCCGCCGGGATGAGCGCCATCCCCGGCAGAGCCGTTGCCACCGCGCTCGCGGGAATCGTCCCGCTGGCATCGCGTTTCACGATCGTGTTTGGCGTGTTCGCCGTCGTCGCTGCGTTTGCCAGAATCACCCCGCTTGCCACGCTCGCCGCCGACACACCTCCCACCGCACTAACCACCGTTGCCCCCTGCATCCCGGTCACATCCCCCGCAAGCACTCCCGTAAAATTCGTCGCGCTGCCCGCAGTCGTCGCCGTGGTCGCACTCGTGGCGGTCGTCGCGCTGGTGGCATTACCCGCGAGAGTGCCCGTGATCGTCCCCACCATGAAATTCCCGTCCCCATCCCGCTTCACAATCGCATTCGCCGTGTTCTCGCTCGTCGCCCCGGTCCCCTCCATCTCCAACAGCGGCGGATACCCGCTCGCACTCCCCTCCTTCGACCCAATCGTCACATTCCCAATCCCATCCGGACTCGTCACCGCAATCCCAAAGTTGCTCCCCGGTGCCATCAGCCAGTCCTTAACCTGCTGCGTTAAGTCCACAATCACGAACTGCCGACTCACCACCGACCCCGCAGGAATCGTCAAAAACGCCGCCCCCACCCCCGGCTGCGTCCGCGTCGGCCCAGCAAAGGTCTCCTCCCAATCCTGCGTTACCACGTGCAAGCTCAGATCTCCCGCCTTCGTCACGCTTGGAAAATACAGCGTCAGCCGCGCCTTCTCCACCGCGCCCGCCGTCATCCCCGTCCCCTCCACCTCAAACCGCACAAACGCCGTCCGCGTCCTCGACACCGGCATCGTTGTCCCCGTCCCATTCAGCGACGTCAAACTCCGCTTCGTCACCACCGGCGGCTTCGCTGTATTGTAGCTCAGCGTGCCAGACGTGTCGTCCGTCGGCGGCAAGATCACAGCACCCGCCGTTGTGATCAAACATCCCATCAGAGCCGCCCCCAATAAAAAATAATGCCGCGTTTTCATCAAGTGAACGAAATTTAGTTCGGTATGAATCCTAAACTAACAGCCTGAACCAGCAACCTCTAAAACTTCCCGTATCGGATCCACCCTTTTCCCAGCACCCCTCCGACCGCATCGATCTCAGTTCATCCTGGCGCGTCGGCCTCATCATCCTCCTCTGCGGCGCCGGCATGATGATTGGTCGCGGCCCCGCCAATCCCGCCGTCACCCTCACCATCCCCGCCTACGCCCTCGACCCCAAATCCAACACCGCCTCCTGATCCCCCCAGCAAACCCTGGGTTGCTATTCCCCCCAAGCCTGTCATGGTCAGGAGGCGTCGCAGCGTTGAGGAGCCTATTCTATTGAAAACCACCACGCTGCCCAGGCGCATCGCCTTCCTGGCAGACTACTTGCCCAGACTCTGTGGCATCGCCACCTTCACCCACGACCTCTGCGAGTCAGTCGCCGCCGCCACCCCTGACACCGACTGCTTTGTCGGTGCCGTCAATGACAGGGTGCAAGGCTACGACTATCCACCCCGCGTCCGCTTCGAACTCCTCGAAAAAGACCTCGACTCCTACCGGCGCGCCGCCGATTTCCTCAACTTCAACAACGCCGACGTCCTATCCGTTCAGCACGAGTTCGGCATCTACGGCGGCCCCGCCGGCAGCCACCTGCTTGCCCTCCTCAAGGAGGTCCGCATGCCCGTTGTCACCACCCTTCACACCATTCTCCGCGACCCCAACCCCGCCCAGCGCAAGGTCATGGACGAACTCATCCGCCGCAGCGACCGCCTCGTCGTCATGGCTCAAAAAGGCGCTGAGATCCTGCTCGAAACCTACCAGGTGCCCGAGTCCAAACTCGACATCATCCCCCACGGCATCCCCGACATGCCCTTCGTGGACTCCAGCTTCTACAAAGCCCAGTTCGGCGTCGAAGGCCGCAAAGTCCTCTTCACCTTCGGCCTCCTCGGTCCCGGCAAGGGCATCGAGCATGTCATCCAGGCCCTGCCTGAAATCGTCAGCCAGCATCCCAACGTCGTCTATCTCGTCCTCGGCGCCACCCACCCCCAACTCGTCGCTCGCGAGGGCGAACGTTACCGCCTCTCCCTCGAACGCCTCGCCGACGACCACGGCGTCAAGGACCACGTCATCTTCTACAACCGCTTCGTCTCCGCTGACGACCTCAAAGAATTCATCGGCGCCACCGACATCTACCTCACCCCTTACCTCAACGAAGCCCAAGTCACCTCCGGCACGCTCGCTTACGTTTTCGGCGCCGGCAAAGCCGTCGTCTCCACCCCCTACTGGCATGCCCAGGAATTGCTCGCCAACGACCGCGGCGTTCTTGTCCCCTTCCGCGACTTCAAAGCCATCGCCACCGGTGTCGGCGATCTCCTGAACGACCCGCAACGCCTCAACCGCATCCGCCAGGACGCCTACACCATGGGGCGCGCCATGATCTGGCCTGAAACCGCCAAACGCTACCTGGATTCCTTCCAACACGCTCGAACCGATCGCAAAGCCACCTCACGCGCCGCCTTCGCCGGCTGGACCCTCGGCAGCCGCCCCTACGCCCTGCCCCCTCTCCGCCTCGATCACGTCATGCGCATGACGGACAGCACCGGCATCTACCAGCACGCCATCTTCAACGTCCCCAATTTCCACGAAGGCTACTGCACCGACGACAATGCCCGCGCCTTCATCCTCTGCAACCTGCTCGACGAACTCGGCGGCCAGCCTCCCCCTCAAAACCTCGATCACCTCTCCACCAGCTACCTCGCCTTCCTCGCCGCCGCGCTCAACTATCAAACCGGCTGCTTCCGCAACTTCATGAGCCATGGCCGCCAATGGCTCGAAGAAGCCGGTAGCGAAGACAGCCACGGCCGCGCGCTCTGGTCCGTCGGCAACGGCGCAGGCCGCTCGCGCAACGAGGGTCATCGCAACCTCTCCGCCCAACTCTTCCGAGTCGGCCTCCCCGTCGTCGCTTCATTCACATCCCCTCGCGCCTGGAGCTTCACTCTGCTCGGCATCGATGAATACCTCAGTTACCATCCCGATGACCCCAAGACCCAAGTCCAGGCCATGCGCGAGGCCTTGACCGAAAAACTCATCCGCCTTTGGAACGACTCCGCCACTGAGCATTGGCCCTGGTTCGAACCCTATGTCACCTATGACAACGCACGCCTCTGCCAGGCTCTCATCCTCAGCGGCAAAGCCATACCTCACACTGAAGCCCTCGAAATCGGCCTCAAATCCCTCAGCTGGCTCGTCTCCATTCAGCGCACCCAGGCCGGTCACTTCCGCCCCATCGGCAGCGACGGCTTCTACAAGCAAGACGGTGCACGCGCCGACTTCGATCAGCAACCCGTCGAAGCCCTAGCCATGGTCTGCGCCTGCCAGGAGGCCTTCCGCGTCACCCGGGATCCCATGTGGGCTCGCGAGGCCAAACGCGCCTTCGAATGGTTCCTCGGCCGCAACGATCTCGGCCTCCCCCTCTACGACTCCAGCACCGGCGGTTGCAGCGACGGTCTCCATCAAGATCGCGTTAACGAGAACCAAGGCGCCGAATCCACCCTCGCCTTCCACCTGGCCCTCGTCGAAATGAACCACGCCGAACAGGTCACCACCTCCCCCTCTACACCCCTCTCACTATGAGTTCAGTCCACCTCTGCCGCCACGAGGTGACACTTCTCCCCGAGAGCGCTCGTGTCATCATCCGCCCCTTCATCCCCTCAGACATCCAGCGCATCACCACCATCATCGGTCGTGCGCTTGCCTTGACTGAGGAAGAAGTCGTCCGCCAACTCGCCGAGGTCCGCCTCGAATTCGCCAGTCGCCACTTCGAGATCGAACCGTCTCTCATCGCCCATTTCGAAAAGGTCAAACATCACCTCTTCACCCATCGCCCCCTCTCCCGTGAACGCCAACTCCTCATCGGAGCTCTCTTCTCAGGAGAATACGCCCTCGAATCCGCTGCACTCTTCAATCCCTCCATTGTCCTCCATCCAGATCAAACAGACGCTCCCGAAGGTTCAATCCGCTTCATCATGAGCCTCCGCGCCACCGGCGAAGGACACATCTCTTCCATCGAGTTCCGCGCCGGCACCGTCGCTTCCAATGGCGCCATCACCCTCGACCCCGTCTCCCGCTACGTCACCCTCCCAGGCGTCGTCCCCAATCCCAGCTACCGCAAAAAACGCTTCATCATCAAGCTGCATGAAATGGGCTTCGAAAACGATCACACCATCGCCGTGTTGACCCCACTCGAAGACCACTTCACGCGCAATGACTTAATCAAAAGCGTCGCAGCCGTCAGACTGGAAACTCGACCCGCCACTCAGGACATCAGCCGCACCCTGGATGCCGTGCAATGGCTCGCCGACTCCAATTACGAACTCCTCTTCTCACCAAAACTCGCCATGAGCGAGCGCATCATCTTCCCCGTCTCCCTCAACGAAAGCAACGGCATCGAAGACGCCCGTTTCGTCCGCTTCATCGACGACGACGGCACCATCACCTACTACGCCACCTACACCGCCTACAACGGTCGCGCCATCCTGCCTCAACTCATCGAGACCGAAGACTTCCTCCACTTCCGCGTCCTCACACTCAATGGCAGCGCCGTGCAAAACAAAGGCATGGCCCTCTTCCCTCGCCGCATCGACGGCCGCTACGCCATGCTCTCCCGCCAGGACGATGAAAACCTCTTCATCATGTTCTCAGACAACCCGCACTACTGGAGTGATCCCCAAATCATCCTCCGCCCCGCGGAAATGTGGGAGTCCGTCAAAATCGGCAACTGCGGCTCCCCCATCGAAACCGAAGCCGGCTGGCTCGTCATCACCCACGGCGTCGGCCCCATGCGCAAATACTGCATCGGAGCCGCCCTCCTCGACCTCCACGATCCCACCATCGTCATTGGCCGCCTCAAAGATCCCCTCCTCTGCCCCGAAGGCCTCGAACGCGAAGGCTACGTCCCCAATGTCGTTTACAGTTGCGGCTCCATGCTCCACGGCCGCACCCTCATCCTCCCCTTCGCCATGAGCGACAAAGTCACCGCCATCGTCAGCATGTCCCTCGACGAACTCCTCGCCGCCATCACCCAACCCCACTGACCCACCCCGTTGGAGTCAAGGTTTCAGGAGATCGGCGTCCGCCCCATCTCAGCATCGCCCAAACAAAGTGGCCGTCACTCTCCGAGTGACGTTTCAAGTTGACCCCGCAAAGTCGTGCGCCTCCTTGAACCAGAAACTCCTCCACGCCCCCCTTGACCACCAAAAGCCATCTCCGCCCCTGGCTCGAACTCGCCCGTATTTCGAACCTCCCCACCGTCTGGACCAACACCCTCGCCGCTTGGCTCCTCTCCGGCGGCTCGGCCACCGATCTCCGCCTCCTCTGGATCACCTTTGGTGCCTCCCTCCTCTACACCGGCGGCATGATCATCAATGACGCCGCAGACATCGCCTTCGACCGCCAACACCGCCCCGAGCGCCCCATCCCCTCCGGTCGCATCGCCCTGCGCTGGGCCTGGCGCGTCGGCCTCATCTTCCTCCTCTGTGGCGCTAGCATGATGGTCGGACGCGGTGGCGCCAACCCAGCCGTCACGATCACCCTCGCCCTGACCATCCTCGCCTACGATCTCTATCACAAACCCTGGTCCGGCTCCGTCCTCCTCATGGGCGCCTGCCGCACCCTCCTCTACCTCGCCGCCGCCTCACCACTCCTTGCCAACCCCTGGTCCGGCCCCGCTCTCCTCCCCGGCCTCGCCCTCGGCGCCTACATCGTCGGCCTCAGCCTCATCGCCCGCCAGGAAGCCAAACCTGCATCCACCCCCAAATCCCCCACCTGGCCCCTCCTCCTGCTCCTCATCAGCCCCGTCCTTCTCACCTGCTATCAATCCACGATCCATCAAAAAGCACTCCCCATCGCCCTCGGCATCGGCCTCCTCCTCTGGATCAACCGCACCCTCCGCCAAATGCGCACCGACCCACCCCGATCCATCGGCCCCGCAGTCGGCAAACTCCTCGCCACCATCGCCTGGGTCGACGCCGCCGCCCTCGCCCCCACCCACCCCAAAACCGCCCTCACCTTCATCGCCCTCGTCCCCCTCCTCCGCCTCTGGCAAACCAAAATCGCCGCTACCTAACCCCCCTCGAAGTTAACCCCCCCTATTCCAATCCCTCAGAAGCTCTAATCCATTGGCCATCGGTTTCATCACGAAGCCACATCTCGAGATTAGAGTCTCTGAAGATAGCTGCCGCGATCCATGGCCCGTGAATCACAGACGACAGTTCTGAATTGGTATCTTCGCCGATTAGCCGGATGCAATGAATGAAGTTTTCAACAGGTAGGTTCTCTTCAATCAACTGTGGACGACCAATCAAAAGTTCCTCCGCTAGACTGGCGGCGTCGTCCAAAGAAGACGCTCTGACAAGAAAGTTGGTGTCCTTACCATTGGGACCTTCTTCTTCATAAGGGTTACCCCAACGGGTGGCAATGAAGAGTTTCATTTCAATAGGTTGAGCAAATCCCGTTAATCCCGAAATCCTGTAAATCCTGTCCAAAAAATCGTCTTCAGCCGAGCGGAGCGAGACAGACAGCCAAAGGCTGCCCGCAGGGCGAGGCCGGAGGGCCTCGTCAATCCCTCGACTGCGGCGTCACCTTCATCACCACTTCCTTCCCGTCCCGCTTCACCACGATCTCCGTCTCCTCCCCAATCTTGAGATCCCCCATCAGGTAGGTGTAATCATAAATATTCTTCACCTCCTTGCCCGCCAACTTCAGAATGATATCCCCGCCCTTCACCCCCGCCTTCGCCGCAGGTCCCACCGGCGACACCCCGGACAGCTTCACCCCCACGATGTCTCCCTGCGCATAATCCGGGATCGTCCCCAAATACGCCCGCAGCCCGCCCCGACTCCCGTCACTCTTCGGCGCCTCCATCGCCTCGTAAGCTGGAATCTCATGCGTCGTCGCCACCGATCGCGCAATCAATCCCATCAGTTTGGAAATGTCCGTCGCCTTCTCATAGTTGATCTTATCCGCCGTATCTGACGGCATGTGATAATCCTCATGCGCCCCCGTGAACGCATTCAAAGTCGGAATGCCACGCAGATAAAACCCCGTCGAATCCGTCGGCAAATGCGCGTCCTTCTGAATCGTGATCGGCAGCCCGATCGGCACATTCCGCTTCTCGATCTCCCCCGCCCAAAACGGACTCGACCCCACCCCCTGCAGCACCAGCGTCTTACTGAACCGCCCAATCATGTCCATGTTCAAACACGCCGCCATCATCCCCGAAAGCTTCGCCGAAGCATCTCCCTTGATCATCTTCGCCAGCCCTTCCAAAAAGTGATTCGACCCCAGCAACCCAATCTCCTCACCCGACCACGCCGCAAAAATCACATCCCGCGTCAGCTTCAGCTTCCCTTCCTTCTTCATCGCCGCCATCCACTGCGCGATCTCCAGCACCCCCGCCGTCCCCGATGCATTATCGTCCGCCCCATGGTGCACCTTGTCCACCTCATCCCCCTTCGCCCGCGAACTCGATCCGCCCTTGCTTCCCAAGTGATCCACATGCGCCCCCACGATCAGCGGCGGCGTGTGGAAATCCGGCTTGTCCCGCGCTGGCAAGACCCCCAGCACATTGCGCCCCACCTTCTTCTCCTGCTGCACATCGATCACCGCCCCCAGTTGCACCCCTTCACAGCGAATCCCTCCCATCAAATCCCCCGTATCCAGCTTGTCCTGCAGCTCCTTGATCGTCTTCCCTGCCGACTTCAAAATCCGATCCGCCACCTCATCCGTCACACTGATCGCCGCCAGCCCAGAACTCGCCAGCGACGCATCAAACGCCAGCGGCACCAACTGATCCGTCACCTTGCTGTTCGGCCCGCTCACCACGATCAAACCCCGCGCCCCCTTCTGCCTCGCCGTCATCGCCTTGTAGCGCAGACTCGCATACCGCATCAACTCGTTGCGTCGATCCTTATCGATCCCCTCCGGCAAATAGCGCAGCACCATCACCCACTGATCCTTCACCTCCAGGTGCGCATAGCTGCTATAAGGCTCCAACTTCTTGCCCGCACTGTCCGCCGCCTCATCCGGCGTCTCGACGCCATAGCCCGCAAAAATCACCCCCGTCCCCTTCACCTCGCCCACCTCCGAGTACGACAGCGGCTTCCAGTGCGTCTCCACCTTCAAAGGTGCCTCACTTTCCACCCCCTTCAAACTCAGCGCATTCTTCGGCCCCAACGCCACCCCCGCCGTGAACGGAAACGGCTCATACCACCCGTCCTCATCCCCAAACGGCAGCAACCCCGCCTTCTCCATCACACTCGCCACATACTCCGTCGCCAAAATCTCACCCTGAGTCCCCGTCAGCCGCCCCTCCAGCGCATCACTCGCCAAATACTCCACATGCTGCTTCATATCCTCCGCGCGAATCTCCGCCGCCGTCTTCGCAAAATCCGGCTCCACCGGCTTCGGCAGCACCTTCTCTTCCGCCACCTTCGCCCCATCCAACTTCAAAGCCTTCCGCGCCGCCTCATGATTCCAAGCGCCCAGGTAAATCTGCGACTGCCCACCAGCCCCGCGTCCACTCGTCCAAGCCAACTTCTTCCCATCCGGCGAAAACACCGGCAATCCATCAAACCCATCCGTCTGCGTCACCCGCACCGGATCACGCTCACCCTTCGCATCCACGAGGTACAATTCAAAATTCGCAAACCCCTGCAGGTTCGTCGTGAAAATAAGATACTCACCGCTCGGATGAAAATACGGTGCCCAACTCATCGCCCCCAGC